>JAQUKI010000201.1 GCA_028719225.1 Fidelibacterota bacterium
GCGCTTTGTGAACATTTTTTTCGATATGTTCGTAATATTTCGCCAGTTCGATGTATGGCTCGAACGAAAACGGGTATTCCGGATTTGTCGCCGTTTTCCAGAGCGGAACGGCTTCCGAATATCGCCGGTCTTTTTTATAGATAGCCGCGAGTTCCAGCATCGTTTTCTGACGGCGCGGCAAAGAGACCGACGATTCAAGCACATGCTGATAATGCGCGCGGCTTCGTTCGGCGTCCTTCTTGCGCCCAAACCATTTTCCTTTGGCGAAATCCACCAGCGGATTGTTTTCCGGCGTTCGTTTCCGCATCGTTTGAGTCGCCAAGATCAGTCCGGCAAGCATCGAAACGATGTCGAACCGGTTGTGATAAAAAATCCGCTCGATTTTTTCTGTGTTGCGCGTTCGCAGGTAATCAAAATAGATTTCCGGAATGATCTCGCCGGGAATATCGTCCTCGCGATTCAGTCCAAGTAATTCTGTTTCAAGCGTCTTCAACTTACAGTTTTCCATCGCCAGTTTCCAGAGAAGGCGCGTGTAATACAGCAGATCGATATGATGCCGCGACTCGAACGGCGGCTCGATCCGATTCATCAGAAACCGCGTCGTCAACAGCGGAATGTCGAACGTTCGGCCGTTAAAACTCACCAAACAATCGAACCGACTGACGACATCCTTCAGAAGTTCGAGCATTCCTTCCTCGTGATTCAATTGCGTGATGAAATATTGATGTACGATAAATTTGTCTGCGTCGATGTAACCAAGCCCGACCAAAAACGCCACAGTCCCGCTTCCACCCGCCAAGCCGGTCGTTTCCGTATCAACGAACAGAAATTTATCCGGCGAAGCGATACCGGGAATTTGAAAACATTCCTGATAATCCGCTTCGGAAAAGCGGAAGACTTCGGCTAAGTCCTGATTACCGTAAATCTCGCGGAGATCGAACACGAATTCACCGCGGAAAATATCGCCGAAATGCGTATTGATCCATCTGCCATCGACAAGTTTGTCGAGCGAAAGACTCGCTTTTTCGACTTCCGCTTTCGGAAAATGTTTGATCTGTATCCGGTTCGACATCAGGCGGTTCATTTCTTGTCGAATATCCGAAGGAGCGGTTTCATCGGGACGCTCGTGTTCCGCCCGACCGTACAATGCATTTAACTTTTCCTGAAGATTTCTCATCCGACCGGAAAAATAGAAGTTTATCGATGAGATTGCAAGAAAAACCATGGAGAGAATATTTAGCCGCAGATTAACGCGGATGAAATCGGATTAGGAAAAAGATGAAAAGAGAAAAGATAGATTAAATCCGACGGTAGATTGTCCTTCTATTTCGCAAGAACAATAACCGTGGCGAAGTTGGAACGAACCCTGACTGAATTTTGGCCGATGCTTATCTTGCCGACTCTATTATCTCATTAACCTTGACGTAAGGATTACGATAGCGTTTGATCCTGGCAGTCTTTTTCCCGGATTGAATCGCTTCCTGCGGACACCATTGCAGACAGGCATAACATTGCTGGCAATGCGAATTCCAGACCGGTTTGCCGTTGGCGATCCGGATGTTGTCCACCGGGCACACTTTCTGACAGATAGCGCAACCGTTACACTTTTCATCTGCAAAATATGACTTTGCCAGGGATCTGATGAACTTATATCCTAACTGGTAGAACAGTCCGGGGATTAAATTGGATTTTAAAAAGCCTGTGCTGCTTTTTTCGATATATTTCGTTTTTGAGTTGACGATCTGCGCGATTTCCTCTATTTTCTTAAAGGCAGCGCTTAAGTACTCCTGCTGTTTTTTTTCCGGCGTAGCGCCAAACGGAGTATAATTGCTCGGCATTTTTATATTAAATGCCGATGATAATTCGATCTGCCGCGATTCACATAATTTCTGAGCCAATTTTATACAATTACCCGTCTCGCCGCCGCCGGCAAAAACTATGAACAAGTATTCAGGACGTTTGATTTTTTTAATAAAATCGACAACGATCAACGGCATATTGTACATATAGATCGGGCAGACAATTCCGACCATACCGCTGACATCGATTGTATCCTGTTTAATAACCTTTGGAATGGAAATGACCTTCGAGTCACCTATTTTTTCTGCAATCGTCTTCGCAACAAACAAAGAATTTCCCGTACCGGTAAAATAGTAAATTTCAGTTCCCATGATTTTTATCTCCCAACGAATTAGTTTTTATTAAAGGTACTTCCGGACTTCATTCAGCGTCTTCCGCTTTTTCTCCCGGATTCGGTCATCGGCAGGATACCCCATGCTGATGATAATATCCACTTTTGCCGATCCCGGCAATTCGAGCGTCTTCTTTACGGCTTTTTCATTAAACCAACCAAGCCAGCAGGTGCCGATTCCGAGTTCTTCCGCCTGTAGAATTAAATGTTCACAGGCAATTCCAACGTCGATGCGATGATATTCGACGTTCCGAAACCAGCCGCCTATCCTCGCCGCGATCTGCTTCGGTTCGGTCAGGACAACAATCACTACCGGCGCTTTTTTCACAAAGAGATTACTCTGGTAGACGCCGGAAAATGCCCGGTCGCACAATTGATTTTTCTGCGTTTCATCATCGATGATAATGAACGACCACGGCTGGCTGTTATTGGCCGAAGGCGCCAATCTCGCAGCTTCGATACATTTATCGATCAGACCGCGCGAGATCGGTCGATCCGTATATTTACGAACGCTCTGGCGTTGCCGAACCAATTCAAGAAATTCCATTATTTCCTTCCGGAGATGTCGGCTAACCGGCTGGCTTTCAGGAAACGTAAAAAATTCTCATTCCGATACTGAACTTCGTTATGACCGTTCGGGCTGTAGATGAAGATCAACCGGTTGTCTTTGAGGTCGTTAGCCGTAAGTTCCGATTCATTCCGGAAAATGTACGGAATCTTCCAGCCGGACAGGTCTTCCATGAGGAGTTCACTTTCTTCTTTCGTGCCGCCGTCCGTCGTATAAATATCGATCAGTTTCCCGTCGGTGCATGTCAGCCAGTAAACATATTTCTCCGTCTGCCCGTACAATGCGTCGAACAAATAAACTTCACCGATCTTATCGGACAATCCGCCGCGCATGAGAATGTAGGAAATCACGTGATAGCCGCCGCTGTGCCCGGAAAGGATAATGTTCCCCAGGTCCTGTGTTTTGATTTTGTTGTTTTGCTTCAGAAAAGCCAGAACGTCGGAGATAAATCTTGAAAATCCGGCCGGGTCTTCCAGCTTTCCTCCGAATGAATCAGGCGCCTCTCGCGGACCTTGCGGAACGATCAGGATAGCGTTCTTTTCGCTCGCTGAAAATTGTTCGATAAGTTTGAAAGTCGATAAAACACTGTCGATATTATTATACCAGCCGTGAAAATGCACAACGATGTCAACTTGATCCGTCTGCCGGTAGTTTTTCGGAATAAATATGGCAACGCTTGAATCCGAATAATGCGGTTCGGCTGAATAGATTTTACCGTCGTATTCATAGCCGTTCATTCTCGCAGGATGCGGAAAAGGCGCCGACGCAATCTGCGTCACGATCACTTCACCGTAATTCGAATAACGAGTCGATAAATCGCCGGCGAACAGTACCGACGATAAAACGATCATTCCAGCGATTAAATTCCTCATTTCAGCGCTCCGATTAATAATTTACGTCCGTTACAATCCGATTGCGTCGCCGGGAATTTCCATATCGATTTTGGTGTTGACATCGAACTTGAAAAGATTCTCCGGATGCGTCAGGCGAACCATCTTCACGCTTTTAATATCGTCCAGTTCGACTAATTGATCGGACAAACCGTTCGTGGATTTTTGGCTCGACCAGTAAAGCATGAACTTCTTGCCGGATTCATCGATATACCATCCAAGAAAAACGACCGAATGACCGAGTCCGCCTTTCCATGAAATATTCAGGAAATCGCCCGCGCGCGCATCGATCGGCGCTATGACTTCCCCCATTTTCGTATACTGCACCATTGAAAAATGCGTTCCAAATCCGTCCGCATTCCAGTGTCCCCAATTCTTGACGCCGTCTTCCCGCCTGCCGCCGTTCGGTTCCTGCATGCGCATCGCTTCCCATTGAATTTCATCCAATTGATCGCTTTGTCCCGATAAGATCAAATTCAGCGCCTCGATAAACACGGCATAACTGGAACCGGAGCAATAACTCGTCTTTCGCGGCGCGTCGATCAGCGGACGACCGAACAAAGCCAGATCGTAACCAATGGGCGATTCGGTCGGGATCGAATCCTTACCGACGAAATATCCGCCGCCGTCCATTGCGGTTGCCTGCACAATATCGATCGCCTTCAGAACGGATAGATTATAACCGGAAACATATTTTCCAAACGTGTCGGCGTGTTTTATATGACGGGCGCCGTTTTCCAAATCGGATTTTTTCAACAAAAGCCATTTGCTGTCCGATTGCGTCGCAAGGTTTTTCTTTTCCGGATTGATACTATCGACCTGAGCAAAGCCAAGCGTTCCGATGAGAAGAATTGCCATCAATTG
>JAQUKI010000202.1 GCA_028719225.1 Fidelibacterota bacterium
GAAGGTACCGTTCAAAACGACCTTGGAAAAAGATACCAGGAAGAATTTAGAAAGTATCTTATTGGAGAGATGGAATTTCCCAAAAATGTGTTTATTTCACTTTTTGTTTCTGAAGAAAAAGATCTATATCCGATTTTAGTTTTACCAAGATGTAATCGTCATGAAGGTGTTCATTTGCACCATTTTTATATACCGGGAATTGAAATAAAACTATTTATTGGTAATCAACAACCAGTCGAATTTGAATGTATAAGGAAAGAATTTCCGGATGAGGTCTTGATATTTCTTGAATCTTTTAAAAAAAGTGATTTATGGAAAGCATTAGTACGCTCAGCAAGAAATGCTAAATATAAAGGGAAATTAAAAAAAATGTCAGAAGTTGATTTACGACTAATAATAAAAGATCCATAGTCGTGACAAGTTGGAAAATAAAAAATCAAACTGGAGGTAAAATATGTCATCAGAAAACTTATCAAGGTCATGGACATTAGCCGCGAAGGTTATTTATGCGGCTTTTCAGATATTAAAAGAAAGAGGTAACGAAGCGCCGGGTCGTGAGGTTGTTGCGGAGGTTGAAAAGCGAGTCCAATTAGATGATTGGGCAAAAGAGAGATATGAAAAGACCGGTTATCTTCGTTGGCAAACAATACTGCAATTTTATAGTATTGACTGTATCAAAGCCGGGTTTCTAATAAAGAAAAAAAGAATATGGTATCTGACTCCAGAAGGTCTGGAGGCAATGAAAGCGGGTGAAAATGGGCTGTTAAAGATAGCAAATGCCGCTTACAAAAAGTGGGCTGAACAGAATAAGGCGATCAAACCCAAAGAGGAAATCGAAACAGAAGAAATTCCGGAACGACAGGAAGCGACCATTCAGGAAATGGAGCAGGTTGCCATAGAAGGATTGAGAAGTCAGATCAATTTAAAAAATCCTTATGATTTTCAGGATTTGGTTGCCGCATTATTACGCGGGATGGGATACTATACTCCATTTGTAGCACCTCACGGAAAAGATGGCGGCATCGATGTCATCGCGTACCGTGATCCATTGGGAACCATTTCACCGCGAATCAAGGTGCAGATCAAACACCGCGAAAGTTCTGCGACAGTCCAGGAAATCAGACAATTAATCGGTCTGTTAGCAAAAGATGGAGATGTTGGCATTTTTGTTTCTACAAGCGGTTTTACCTCGGATGCAAAAACAACTGCAAGAAGTTCTCACGTTCACGTTGAACTGATTGACCTTGACCGATTCGTCAGCTTGTGGGAAGAGTTTTATAATAAGTTGACAGATGAAGACAAGAGTCTGTTACCGATATTGCCGATATATTTCTATTCGCCTACGTCATGAAAACAGTCTTGAACTATGATTGGAATGATTTAATGAGGGCTATGATTAAGATGAATGGAATCATAATCCGTCAGAAAATCAGGGGAATCATAGTACAGACGATGTACGGGTTGACGAATGCGGAGATCGCGGTGGTGGAAAAGTCTTGAACTATGATTGGAATGATTAAATGAAGACAATGATTAGTGACTAATAACCCAAAATAATCAAAATAGGGTCAAACGATATGAATGAAAATCAATATATTGAAAAAAAATCGCTGCGTTTATTTGCCAATAACAATCCTGATTGGAAATCACTGGCGAGAGACTGTGTTAGTTTCGCGAATGCGCGCGGTGGATTGATTGCTATCGGAATAGAAAACCATGAGGAATATCCGCCTGCAAAACAACAAATTCCAGAGCAATTAGCCGAAACCATTCGCAGACGGATTAGTGAACTCACAATTAATGTCGGAGTTGATATATCTGTAAAAATCGCACCCAACGATTCTGAATTTATCGAAATTAAAATACTACCAAATATAAGTTCGATTGCCTCAACAACCGACGGACAATATTACATACGCATCGCAGATCAGAGTAAACCGGTTTTGCCCGATGAATTACAGCGATTATTCAATGATAAGCCTGCGTATAATTGGGAAACGAGAGTAGTTCAAAAGGTGACCATTGAGGAATGCAGTCAAATTAAACTACAACAATTTATCGATGGAATTAAAAATTCCGGAAGAGTATCGGATTTTATAAAAGTTAAAAGCAGAGAAGAGATTCTATTCTATTATCTAATGTACGATGGGACGTACCTCACGAATTTAGGAATACTCTGGGTTGGGAAACGTGAGCAGAGGGCTAGACTTATGTATGCACCTGCTGTTCAATTCATTAAATACGATGAAAATGGAAATAAAGTCAAAAAAGAACTGTGGGATGATTTTTCTCAAAATCCCATAGAATTGATTCAGAGTGTCTGTGAAAAAATACCTGAATGGAAAGAAGGTGTTGAAATCTCGGAAGGAATATTAGGAAGGAAGATGATTTTTCATTACAATGAAAATGTAATAAGAGAGTTACTTGCAAATGCTCTAGTACATAGACCTTACACGACCCGAGGAGATATTTTTGTAAACCTATTTTATGATCGAGTGGAGTTTCATAATCCCGGCTTATTACCTATGGGTGTAACTCCAAGTAATATTTTACATCAATCGGTAAAACGCAATGAGCACCTGTCAAAAATTTTTTTGGATTTGAATTTAATGGAGAGAGAGGGTAGTGGTTACGACAAAATGTATGAAATCCAATTAAGTGAATCTAAAAATCCACCGGTTGTAGAAGAAGGAGATGATAGAGTTCAGGTTACGATTTATAAACAAATTAAAAACCCAGAAGTAATTTCTCTTGTTGAAAAACTAAAAAGTTGGTATTACCTCAGCCAGAAAGAAATAATATGTTTAGGAATAATTGCTCAACACAGAAGCATAATCGCAACTGAATTTTCAAAGCAAATTCAGAGTAGTAATGATAAACAGATAAAAAATTGGTTAGGAAAGTTGTTAGGTTCTAAAATTATTTTAACCAAAGGTAAAACAAAAGGTACTCAGTACTACATCAATCCGTCTATCTTGCGAGGTACGGCTTTAGAAAAAACCAGTCTTCGGCAAATTGAGGGACACAGACTAAAACAACTTATTATCGAAGACATAAATAAATATCCGTGCGGACTCATTGAGGAAATACATAATCGCATTGGAGAAGAAATTCCCATAAGAAAATTAAGAATAACTCTATATAGTCTCGTTAAAACAGGAGAATTACAAACGACTGGGGGGAAAAAATATCGCAAATATTTTATTGACAAAAATCAGGGGTAAAAAAGTGGCTTTTTTTTAAACAGAACAATTAACCCGGATGTAAGGCATTAATTATCAATATGTGTTATTGACCAAAATTAGAGGTAATAAAATCAATAAAAGAAATAAAAAAGGACAGTATTCTTTGTATCAATGGAAGTTGTGATTACTCATAAAATCTACAATAACAGACAAAAGCCAAAATATTAGAATTGATTTATCAGTAAGCATATCAATTGTACAGGTTGACAGCGGAGGAGATTGCAGTGGTGGAAAATATCTGAACCGGGATTATTGGGATTAAAGGATGGACAGGATTAGGATCGTGAAAAGTTATGTGTTTGTTTCTTTAATCATGGTAATCTGGGAATCCTATGAATCATGGTTCTGACAATTAAAGGATGGACAGAAGAGGATATCAAGGTGGTGGAAAATGCGACTAATCTGACAGAAAAGCAATGGCATTATCTGAAAGTAGGCGTGAGTGATTTCGAGAAGTTGAAGCCGGAGAATTTTGGGGAATTGACAAATGGTTTGGGTGTGCGTTGAAGAAACCACTTGAAATTCCGAAACAGGGAGTTAACTTATAAGTGAAATTAGGTTTTCGATTAGTTAGGATTAAGTTTGGCAGAAAAGCAAAAATATATTCCATTCAGTACGATGGCGAAGAAAATCACGAGTTTCACAAGTTTGTTACTGATCCGGAAGTCCGGGATCATCCCGATTTTGAAGCATTACGTAAGAAAATAAAAGAACTATATGACAAGCGCGGATTATTACTTCAATACTTTCGTCCGGAAGATGAGAAGTCTGTTCATTCGGAAATTTGTAGAATCGATTATGGTGTTGGATATTTACGATTATTTTGCATCCGATGGGACGATAACCTCTTAATATTAGGCGGTGGCGGAGTCAAACCCAATGATATTCGATTTTGGCAAGAGAGTCCGGAATTGTCGGTTGAGGCAAGAAAAGTGGCTGATGCGTTTCATCGGCTTAAAGGATATCTGGAAGAATCAGGATTAACCATCGAAGACCTTTTATAGGATAGAATATGTCAAGAGAAGTTGATGACTTTTTTAATGAGATAGAGACGAAAATCCCGGAAGATGTTTCCCGATTAGTTGAAAAACAGATGGACATTGCAGAGGCGATTGCCGGCGCCATCGAGAAAAGTAACTTTAAAACCCGCGGGGCTTTTGCCGAAGCGATCGGGATGAAGCCTTCAATGCTCAGCCGGATCCTTGCGGGCAACGTCAATCTGACGCTTA
>JAQUKI010000203.1 GCA_028719225.1 Fidelibacterota bacterium
GGTGTTTATGAAGCATATCTCATTGAAAATGGTAAAATCACAACGCCATTGAAAGACGTTACACTCATCGGCAATGGCCCGGACGTGATGCGGAAAGTTCAGATGGTCGGCAACGACCCGACAATCTCGAAAGGTGGCTGGACGTGTGGGAAAGATGGGCAAAGCGTTCCTGTCAGCGTCGGAATACCGACAGTTAAAGTCAGTGAAATTACAGTCGGCGGAACCCAATCATAGAGGCAGATCATGGATAATTTGAAAAAAATATCAGAATTTATTATCGGAGAAGCCAAAAAATGCGGCGCCGATGAATCGGATGTTCTTGTCGTAAACTCCACCAAAGCCAACGTCAAAATCCGGCTTGGTAATATCGAAGAACTCAAGCAGGCAAACCCCAAATCGCTCGGTATCCGGATTTTCAAGAACAAGAAAAAAGCGTTGACCTACACCAGTGATTTTCGGGAAGAATCGCTGAAGAAATTGGTTAAACAAACCGTCGAGATGGCACAAATCACCGGAGAAGACAAACTATGTGGCTTACCGGAAAGCAAATATCTCGGTAAAGCAACTTCACTGCTGACACTTTTTGATCCAAAGATCGAGACAATATCGACTTCGGAAAAAATCCGGCTGGCTACGGAAATGGAAAAGATCGGCATGAGCCAAAGTCCGTTGATCACTAATTCCGACGGCGCCTCGTGGAGCGATTCGCGCAGTAAAATCGCGCTGGCAAATTCACTGGGATTTTACGGAGAACAGGAATATTCCAATTGCGCATTGGTGTTGTCGCTGGTTGCGGAAAAAGACGGTGTCAAGCAGACCGATTACTGGTATACGAATCACCTGTTTTTCGACAAGCTCGATTCCATCGAGTCGGTTGCAAAAATAGCTGCCGAACGAACCCTTCGGAAACTCAGTGCGCGAAAACCGAAAACGCAGACCGTGCCGGTTGTTTTCGATCCCAATGCCGCGCAAGATTTTCTATCAATTCTTGATGCGACGGTCGTTGGAACCGCAATCTATCGCCGCAATTCGTTTTTGATTGATAAACTCGATCAGGAAATTGCCGTGAAGGATTTTACGCTGATCGACGACGGACTTCTGCCCGATGGACTTGGAACGCGACTATTCGATGACGAAGGTTTACCAAGCCGAAAAAATGTCGTTATAGAAAACGGCGTTTTGAAAAAATATCTCTGCGATTGTTATTCGGCAAAAAAACTCGGCGTGGAACCGACCGGCAGCGCATCGCGTGGCGTCGGCTCCGCTCCCGCTCCCGCCACGAGCAATTTTTACTTGCAGAACGGTTCGATTCCGCCGGAAGAGATCATCGCATCGGTGAAAGAAGGATTATACCTGACGAGCGTTCACTGGGTCGGCATCAACTATATCACCGGCGATTATTCGCGCGGCGCTGAAGGTATCTGGATCGAAAATGGTAAATTGTCTTACCCCGTGCAGGAATTTACCGTCGCCGGAAATATGCTGGATATGATGAAAAATATTACGATGATCGGTAACGACCTAAAATTCCGTGATTCAATCAATGCTCCGACGTTTAAGATCAAAGAGCTCGTCATTAGCGGAAGCTGATTTTCGGGGAGAGATCGGTTGAATATTTTTATTTGTGTTAAGGTCGTTCCGGATTCCGAAACGATCATTAAGATTGCGCCGGATGGCAAGACGATTGATGAAACCAACATCAGGCTCGCTATCAATCCATATGACGAATACGCGCTGGAAGCCGGCGTTCAACTGAAAGAAAAAGTCGGCGGAGAAGTCACCGTGATTTCTGTTGGCGACGAGAATGTCGCCGGTGTCATAAAAAAGTGTCTTCCCGTCGGAGCCGATAAAGCGATTCATCTTATCGCACCGAATAGCCGGATGGTGGAGCCGCTGTCGATTGCCCGGTTGCTGGCAGATGAAATCCGAAGTCATCCGTTTGATATTATCTTCTGCGGGAAGACAACGATCGATGCTCAAAACGGGTTGGTCGGCGAACTTCTCGGTTCTTTACTGAATATTCCGGTTGTTTCGGCGGCCAGCCAGTTTTCTGTTGAAGGAGATCGCGCCGTCGTTTCGCGCGATGTCGATGGGACGAAAGAAATCGTCGACTGCGCTCTTCCATGCTTGGTAACAGCAGAAAAGGGTTTGGCGAAACCGCGCTATCCGTCACTCAAAGAAATCATGCTGGCAAAGAAAAAACAGATCGACTCAGAACCGGTTATTCCCGGCGAGCCTAATCTATGCGTTCTTGGGTTGGAATATCCGCCGAATAGACCTCCGGGCAAAATCATCGGCGAAGGAGCCGGGGCGGCGCCGGAACTGGTCCGTCTTCTAACGGAAGAAGCGAAAGTTCTGTAGGATCAAAATGACTAAAGTAATCGTATTTATCGATCATAAAAGAGGTGTCATAAAAAAAGCGACAGCCGAGTCGCTTTCCGTCGGAAAAAACATCGCCGGTCAGATCCCGCTTGTAGCGGTCATGTTTGGCGCTGGGGCAAAAGATGCGGTTTTCTGTCTCTCAAAATATGGCGTGGACAGAGAGATCGTATTCGATAATAAACATCTCAAAAATCCTGTTTCGTTGAATGCCGTAAAACCGTTGATTGCGATCATCAAACAGGAAAAGCCCGACATTATTCTCTTTCCGCATACGGCGGCGGTCAAAGAACTGCTCGCCGCGGTCTCGGCAAATCTGGGAATTTCCCCGATCGTTGATTGTGTCGCGATAGAAAATACTGACGGAAAACTCACCTGTCACCGTCCGGTTTATGCCGGAAAAGTCGTCGTGAGTCTAACATCGAACCAAAAACCGACGATCGTTTCGATTCGCCCCAATATTTTTCCGGTTATCGAACGTTCGGCAAAAACAAAAATTGAAGAGTTTGCATTCCAGTTAAACGCAACGGATATTCTGACGACAATCAGGGAGATTTCTGGCGATGATAAAAAGCGCCCCGATCTGATGGAGGCCAAAATTATTATTGCCGGCGGACGCGGAGTGGGATGCGCGGAGAATTTTGTCGTTCTTGAACAATTGGCGGATGTTCTGGGCGCGGCGGTTGGCGCGAGTCGTTCCGTCGTAGACGCCGAGTGGCAACCGCAATGTATTCAGATCGGGCAAACCGGAAAAACGGTGGCGCCGGAACTGTATATCGCCTGTGGAATTTCAGGCGCAATTCAGCATCTTGCCGGAATTTACTCTTCTAAAACGATCGTGGCGATCAACAGCGATCCGGACGCGCCCATTTTTAAAATTGCTGATTATGGAATCATTGGCGATGTCAAGGAAGTCGTCCCGGCGCTCATTCAGGAACTGAAGAAAGCAAAACAGTCTTCATAGACAGGAGATAAATTTGACATCATCGGAAGTAGTCATAGCAGTTGATGCAATGGGCGGCGATCATGCGCCGGATGAGATTGTTGCGGGTGTGGCGCAGGCAACTCTTGAGTCATTGACAAAAGTAATTCTCGTTGGTGACAGAAACCGGATCGACGAAATTCTCTTAAAAACCGAACATAGATCCGATCAAATCGAAATCGTTCATACATCGGAAATGATAACAAATGAAGATGTTCCGAAAATGGCGATCAGTCAAAAACCGAAAGCATCGATGGTTTTGGCGGCAAAACTATGCGGCGAAGGAAAAGCACACGGATTGGTCTCTGCCGGCAATACCGGAGCATACGTTCTGGCTGCAGCGAAACATATTCCGCGCATTGTCGGTGTCCGTAAAACCGCTATTGCGACCGTTTATCCAACACAAAACGCCCAGAAAAGGAAAGATCATTTTGCCTTACTGCTCGACATTGGCGCCAACATTCACTGCGGCGTTGAAGATATGGTCCAGTTTGCGCTGATGGGAAAACTTTACGCGTCGGACATTAAGGGAATTCCGGAGCCAACCGTCGCGCTGTTGAACATGGGAAAAGAATCGCATAAGGGCGGCGAAATGTTAGTCAGGGTTTATGAAATCCTGAAAAAATTACCGTCTGTCAACTTTATCGGTAATATCGAAGGAAACGACGTGATGAAAGGTTTGGCAGACGTTGTCATCACGGAAGGGTATGTCGGGAATATCGCAATGAAATTGATGGAAGGTATGGCGGAAACGATGGCGCATCTCGGAAAATACGCATACAAACACCGGTTTGTCTGGATGCTTGGCATGATGGCGCTTTCCAGCGGAATCAAAGAATTAAAAGCCGTGACCGACTATTCAGAATATGGCGGTGCGCCGCTTCTCGGATTTCAGAAGATCGTAATCAAGGCGCACGGACGCTCGAAAGCCAAGGCCATTACGAATGCCGTGAAAGTCGCCGCGAAATCATATCGCGATCATGTTTGCGAAAAAATTGCCAGTGAAATCGCCCAATTTGAGTCACACGATTATATAGACGAGATCGGTTAAGAAGGTTGATGGGATTGAATT
>JAQUKI010000204.1 GCA_028719225.1 Fidelibacterota bacterium
TTGAGCCAGCCGCCGGAGTTACCGAGCGTCGCCCCGTAATTGATCTCCTGAATTCCCAATTTGGTTAAAAAATCATACATGTGAAGTGTCTCCTTTATTATTGATATCTTGTTTTAATTAGTCATTGAAATCGTAAATGCCGACGATCGGCAAATGGTCTGACGCGACGGAACTTTGTTCGTCTTTAATCACGCCATAAGATTTGACCGAAAACCGGGAATTGTAAAAAATGTAATCGATCTTTTCTTCCGGTTCGTCGGCGGGAAATGACCACCCGCTTTCCGCCAGCGACATACCATAATCGGCAAAATAGTAGTTCAATTCAAAAATCTTCCGGGATTTGGGTCGAAGATTGAAATCGCCCGCCAGAATTGCCGGGTCTTCGATTCCCCATTCCAGAATGATGCTGAGTATTTCCTTTACCTGCGTACCACTTTCCGTTGAATCCGTGCTGAGATGAGTCGTATAGACATGCACGCGTCTGTCGCCGATATGAGTGATGATGTGCAGAAGGCCGCGCTGTTCGGAGTTGAGCCGGTTATAGAGCAATTTGTTCTCGGAAAATTCGATGGGAAACTTGGTAAGAATGGCATTGCCGTAATATCCATCCTGCAATTCGATGTTTCTGGCATAAGTGAAGTTCATGCCGAGTTCCGCCGCGATCATCCGCGCTTGTTCGTCGCCATTCGTTCGCTTTGTTTTATAATCAACTTCGTTCAGGCAAACGAAATGCGGTTCCTGTTCGCGAATGACGGAGACGATCCTTGAAAGGTCATACTCGCCATCCATTCCGACGCCATGGTGCATGTTGTACGTCATCACGCGTATTTTTCCCGGCGCAAAAATGTTCTGGATCGTACTTCCCGGATCGGATTTGATAAAAAAGTAACCGATCGCGATAAGCGCAACGATCAGGGAGAATCCAATTATTTTGCCATGACGTTTTCCGGATTCTTTAGTCATCCATTCTCCCGTTAATTTTTCGGATCATTATTCGATTCGATCTGTCGAATTGTTCTCTAAACACGGCTTAAACCTAAGTTTCATTCGCTTACAAAGTCAAGAAAATCTTGTGAAAAACTTGCAATCATTTTAGTGACGAAAATCAACTCCATCGACATTTCCTATTCTACCGTCCGATCATCGATGTTGTCTATTTAGGCATATAACCTTAAATTTCCGAGCAGGAATTGAAAAGGAGAACAACGTGAATCGAATCATCAAAATATCTAATTTACTTCTATTGCTCGGCTTCTTTTGTTCATCGTTTGCACAACGTAACAATCAGGAATTTAGGGCAACGTGGGTAATCACCTGGGAAATGATCAGCGGAAGCAACAGCGTCGATCAAAACAAGGCGCTGGCTCGCTCTATTCTCGATAATCATCAGGAAGGCAATTTCAACGCGGTGCTCTGGCATGTAAGACAAGGCGGAACCGCTTATTATACTTCTTCATACGAACCGTGGGGTTCTTATGCGGGCGGACAATATCCGGGTTTCGATCCGTTGGCTTATGCTGTCGAAGAAGCGCATAAACGCGGGATGGAACTGCATGTCTGGTTCAACTGTTTTGCCGCTGGCAGTTCTGTGGATGGCGCTCCGGCTAAAGAGCATCCGGAATGGATTTGCCGCGACCGCGATGGAAATCCGATGACTTCATCGATAGCGCTTTCACCGGGCATGGAAGCCTGCCGGGATTACACTGTCAACGTTGCCATGGAAATCGTCAATAATTACGACATCGACGGCATTCATCTGGATTACGTTCGCTGGAATGAATATTCAAATTCCAAACAATCTGAAAAGTTTTCAAAATTGGCCGAAGAAAATGGTTATCTCGACGGGATGATCACGCCGGAACAGGTCAAGGAACTCGAAGAAAACAAGAGCGGACGCTATCTTTACGATGTCGATCATCCATACAGCGCCGGCATTCCGACCGGATTCACGACCTGGGATGATTGGTGGCGTTGGTCGGTCACCGAATTCGTCAAATCGCTACACGATTCGATTCAGGCGGTCAAGCCGTGGGTACGCCTTTCGGTCGCCGCGCTCGGAAAATACAATTGGTCTGATTGGCAGGGCTACGGCTCGGTCTATCAGGATGCGGCGCTCTGGTTCAATGAAGGCTATATCGATCAACTCACACCGATGAATTATCACTGGACGACCGGCGATGGATTTAAAGGAATGCTGGATAACGGAACTTCATCCTGGGGTCCATGGATTCGCAAAGGAATTTCGGACGGCAGGCTCTTTTCAGTTGGTCCCGGTTCCTACATACTGGATGAACAAAAAATCTGGAGTCGTCATCCGGAGATCATCAACGCCTGCCGCGACATCACGTGGGTGGATGGTTTTCAGTTCTTCAGTTATGGAAGCTGGAACAGCTATCAATATTTCGACGAAGCGGGACAGACTTTTTTTAAGAGAAACACAAAGATCCGCGCTTCCGCCTTGATCGATAGCATTCCACCTGCCGCACCGGCGCTCGCTGTCAATAAAATCGACTCGCTAAAATACCAGTTGACTGTTACGCCTGCGGGCATGAAAACCGATAATCAATGGTATGCGATTTATCGTTCGACCGATAATGCGCTCGACGTGAAAACCGATGATATTATCGATATTCATTTCGGCGATTTGAACTCCTATTCATTCACCGATTCCTACTCCGGCAATCAGGATTACAACGAGAAATATTACTATGCGGCGGCAGCCTTCGATAGATACTGGAACGAATCGGACGCCTCGGCTCTTGCTGAAAGCGATCCGCTTCCCTCTTTTGCGCCGATCGTCGTCAGTACGACGCCTTCGGAAAATGACACAATTCCAGTAAACAACGACATCGTACTGACTTTCTCCAAAACGATGGACGTCAATACACTCTCGCAGGGCTTGGTGGTCGAACCGTCTGCAACGGTTGCATCGATCACATGGTCAACCGACCAAAAGACAGCGACCATTCAATTCGATACCGGTTTCGCGTTCGATACTGCTTACAAGATCACGCTGACGTCAGATGTTAAAGATATCAATTCAAGAAGCATCGACGGAAATGGCGACGGCACAGAAGGCGACTCGTTTATTCTCAATTTCCGGACACTGGCAGTCGATTTGACCGGACCTGTCGTTCAATTTCAATTTCCGACAATCGATGACGAATATATGGATGTGGAAGATGTCATCACTATCGGTTTCGACGAACAGATTGATAAAGCGACTGTAATCGCCGACCAGATTTCTTTCTTATGTAACGGCAGAAACGTCATCGTCGATCCGATGCTGACGGTTCATAACAACCGCTCAGTTCTCAATCTGCGGCCTTTTTCACGGATACCATCGGACAGCGATATTCAAGTCTCATTTCTGAATACGGTGACTGACACGCTGGGAAATCCGATGACGTTACCGATCGATTTCACCTTCCATACTGCAAATTTGTATTATACGGAGAAAAAGACAGTGGACGCTTTCACAGGCTCCGGTTTATGGCAGGAACCCGAATACAGCTATCACACTACTGGCGTTATCGGTTCACTGACCAATTTCGGATATATCGCGACGAATTATGCGCCCGGTTACGCTCTCGACGCAGCCAGTAAAAAGTCAGCCTACATCGAATACGCCTGGAGCGACACAGGCGCTACGCATTTGCTCCGCGAACATATCAACGCCAGCACGCCAACGACCATCAGCATCGACACGACTTATACGCTTCAATGCTACGTTTATGGCGACGGCAGTCAAAATCTGTTCAACTTCTCGCTATATGAAAAGAATTCGTCCGGAGTAAATACTACCGATATCATCGAAGTCGGCACATGGACGCCCATCGATTGGATTGGCTGGAAGTTAGTCGAGTGGGATTTGGGCGATGCAACACAGGTCGGCGACTTTATCAGTGCAAACCGTAATATGGACGGTCATCACTATAATCTCGACGGATTGCTTTTGAAAAAAGGCGATACCGGCGCATCCAAAGGAAAAATTTTCGTCGATGAACTCCGCCTCGTTAAGAAAACGACCGGCCCAAATCCGGAAAACCACGTTCCGGTTCTTCAGACCATGAACGATACAACGGCCGTAGAGGGCAAGCAGATCAAAATTTATCCGATATATACCGACGAAGACGCGACGGATGCCCACCGCATTACCGTTACATCAGACACTACCGGCGTGAAGACTTCCGTCATGGGACACACATCCGGATCGATCGTCTATTTAAGACCGCAGACAGGATTTGTCGGAACAGCTACGATCGTCGTCATCGTCAAAGATCTCGGCGTGGGTGAATTATCCGATACAACGAGTTTCTTCCTTACGGTAACGCCGTTAGGAACCACGCCAGAGAATCTCGTTCCCGCCAAATGGGAACTGTCCCAGAACTTTCCGAATCCGTTCAATCCGACGACAAAGATACG
>JAQUKI010000205.1 GCA_028719225.1 Fidelibacterota bacterium
GACCAATTTAGAAAGATATAGCGCTGTTGTTTCGCCATCACGAGTCGGATTGATGGCTAATATGACTTCGCGGATTCCATCCAACCGGTATAAAAGCGTTTGAATATTTAAATCGTCCGGACTAACGCCATTCAATGGAGAAATAACACCACCGAGAACATGATAAAGACCGCGGTACCAGCCTGTTTTTTCCACGGCAATGACATCTAACGGTTCCTGAACGACACAGATGGTCGTATGATCTCTCTTGGGATCGCTGCATATTTTGCACGGATCGATGTCGGAAATGTGGTGACAGCGCGAGCATCGAAAAATTCTATCTTTGACATCGATGATCGTTCTGGCAAGCGAAACCGCTTCTTCCCGCTCGGATTTCAGGATATAAAAAGCGATGCGTTGCGCGGATTTCTTTCCGATGCCCGGAAACTTCGCGAGTTCTTCAATTAAATTTCGCAGTGAATCGGGTAAAACGTTCATAATCCCGGTATTTTGAAACCTCCCGGAAGATTTGGAACAAGATTACCCGCCAAACCGGACATTTTTTCCTGATACAATTCTTTGGCTTTCTGAAGAGCTTGATTCGTTGCGGCAACGATCATATCTTCGACCATTTCAATATCATCTGTCAGAATTTCCTGATCAATTTTAACCGCAACAATTTCCTGCGAACCGTTGGCGGTAACCTTTACCATTCCGCCGCCTGCTGTTCCTTCGACCATCTGATTCGCCATTTCCTGATTCAGTTTCTCCATGTTTTCCTGCATCTTGCCGAATTGCTTCATCAGATTGTTCAATCCACCTTTGGGTATCATAGTTCCTCCTTAAGTAACAATAATTTCACCATCGAAGATTTCCAATACGGTCTGGACTGTTTTGTCGATCTCGCTCGTTGCAGGATTTCCGGATTCGCTCTTTCGTTCAACGCACCTGATTTTCAACGGTTTATGGTATATTTCTTCAATTGATTTTTCGACGTTAGCCGCTCTTTTGACGACGCTTTGTTTAGCAAATGAACAGGACGGATCGAATACGATTTCCAATACGTTACCGGTTAATGAAGACAATTTTCCCTGTCCAAGAAAATTGGAAAGCGAATGATTGGATTTCACAAGATTTTCAATAACCTGATTCCATTTCGATTCGATTATTTCGAAAGTCAGGACATTCGGTTCGTTAGATGTCGGTTCTGAGTTCTTTACCGGTTCGATCGGTGGTTTGGTGTATTCGACCTTTGGTTCCCGAACGTGAACCTCTTTTGCTGCGGTTGGTGATGTTGGTTTTGTAAATAATTCGTTCGCAGGCTGAGGAATCGGTTTTAGCGCCGCATTATTTGAAATGCGCAAACTTGATTTTCCAATGCTTTCCAGAATATCGGTTACCGTTACAGTCTTATCAATCGTTCCCAATTTCAGTAAAGTAAATTCCAAAAGTGTTCGTGAATTGATGGCAAATTTCAAATTAACCTGCGCTTCAGAAATTATTTTGGTCAACCGAAGAAGATCACCGACAAGCCATCTTTCTCTTTCTTTGAGATATTTCTCTTTGACGTTGCCCGGCAAATCGAGCATTTCAACCGATTCGGTAACTTTTGCGATGAGCAGATTTCTAAAATGTTCGGATAAAGCGGTGAGAAACTCACCAAAATCTGCGCCATTGTCAAAGATATCCTTCGCAATATCGAGTAAACCTTTTTGGTCTTGATCGAAGATCAGGTTTTCAACCGTAAACATATAATCCGGGTCGATGATTCCCAGGATTTTTTTCACGTCAGCCGGGATCACCTCTTCCCCACTGAAGGCAATGACCTGATCCAGCATGCTTTCCGCGTCGCGCATACCGCCGTCTGATTTTTTCGCGATCAGCATCAGTAAATCTTCTGAAATTTGCACATTTTCCACTTCGGTAATCTTTTTCAGTTGTTCGACGATTTTCAGAACGGGAATGCGGTGGAAATCGTATCGTTGACATCTGGAAATGATCGTCGGTAGAACTTTCAGCGGTTCTGTCGTGGCAAAGATAAAAATCGCATGAGACGGTGGTTCTTCGAGAGTCTTGAGGAGTGCGTTGAATGCGTCCTTTGTCAACATGTGCACTTCGTCGATGATATAAATCCGGTATTTGGAATGAACGGGCGGATATTTCACGTTTTCACGTAATTCGCGAATTTCTTCGATACCGCGGTTTGAAGCGCCGTCGATTTCCAGCACATCGATATTTCTTCCGGAAGTAATTTCCGTGCAATTCTGGCAAACGTTACAGGGATTGTAATCGTTGGAATCGAGACAGTTCAGAGATTTGGCAAGGATCCGCGCCATAGATGTTTTGCCGATTCCGCGTGAACCTGTGAATAAATATGCATGGGAAATTCGTCCCGATTTGATAGCGTTTTGGAGGGTCGAGCAGATATGCTCTTGTCCGACGATTTCATCAAACCGTTGCGGTCTGTATTTGCGTGAGATTACCTGATAACCCATAATTCTGATTGGCTATGCACCAGGCATCGAATTCGTTTTTGGTTGGTCTGCTTGGATAGTCGGCTGGTTTTCAGAAGTTCCGCGGCACATAAACGAATTAACTGCCGCTGCTCCTTTCCAGGCCTGACGGGGTTCGCCAATTATTTATTGCGCGAAACAGAAAACGTCATCGCCTCGCATCTTCGCGGATAAACCAAACAAAACCCTCCGCCTGGCGTTCCACCCTGCTATAGCGGATTGCAGGTGACAGGGCACCGCTGGCTCCCCATGTAGCATAGCCATATTGATCGTGTTATTAAAAAACTGTGGAGTTGATGGGGATCGAACCCACAACCTCAGCATTGCGAACGCTGCGCTCTCCCAATTGAGCTACAACCCCAACGATTATCCTTCAAAGAACCGAGGCTAAAATAACAAAAATGATGATACTTTCAAAATGAATAATCCTGCGTCCGGTTTATTTTTTCCGGCCAAATAATCCGCGTCTTTTAGGTTCCTCTTCTGTCTCTTCGGATTTCGGTGATTCCTTTTTTTCCCGTTCTTTCATTTCCAGACGTTTTTCGATTTCGCTCATCCCGGATACGTCACTTTCAGTTGCAACCTGTTCAGTTTCCGACGCGGCAATTTCTTCCGTAACTTTATGTCGTTCGCCTTCAAGCGTTTCCAGTTTGTCCAGAATCTTGGTTACTTCATCGTGAAATTCATGAATGGTGTTTTCCAGTCTTTTCATCAACTCGTTTGTCATGCGTTTGCTGTAGCTTTCGCCAATGCTTTCAAGGATGTCGTTCAATTTTCGTTCAACATATTCTTGTCTGCCTTCACTCACGTTAAGATTTACAACAACGGTTTTTCCCTGATTTTCAGCTACAGATTCAGATTTTCCGGGTACTGCCGCTTTTGTTGGGGTTGAAGGTCTCATTCGTCTTACATCTACCATAACTTGCCTTTCAATTTGTGGAAATTATAAGCCAACCTGTGCAAAGTATCAAGTCTTTTTATTTTATTCAGGTTAAAATTGATTACCGTCTTCGGTAAAAACAGTTCATTTACGAATGGTGAAACAGTATGTCCGATGGCCGCACCCACCGAACTTCCCGCCAGATCATAAATCCAGCGATCTTCCGGTTGGATTGTTAACCACCGACAACCGACCTCTGAACTCGCCACACCTAAAATCACAAAACAGGCAACGGTTCCCCAATAAACAGCTCGCGAATCATACACATCGTCCCAGTACTTTATCTTTAGAATCTGACTTGTAGGAATCGTCACGACTTTTTTATCTTGCCATATCTGAATAAAATTTCCTGTTGTCCGATAATAGGCACCTTCGATGACAGATTTATCTCTTGAACGGATTTGACAGAGTGAACGCTCGGGAATTTTCTTAATAAATTCATTTGTAAATAATGGCTGGTACCTTGTCTGAATGTACTGACGATTTGAGATGCTCAAACTGTCCTGCCTGTCAATTTTCGATGCTAATAAATATATCTCCATCGGACTGAATTGACGTGTAAATGTCTGGTTTCCTTTTTCTGAAAATAATTCAAAGACGCCTGTTACGCTATCGGCTTCTGATTGAAAAAACTGAGCGCTTCTAAAAGTCGGCATATCCGTGAAAAGATTGAAATGTATCCTTTCCTCCAGATCGATTGTAGCACCGACTTTCCGATGAACAACAATATATTCTCCGGCGCTCAAATACTCTAAAGAGAAAATCGTGTACAAAGTGAGTAATGAACGTAATATCGTTAAAAACCCCGCTTTTCGCGGGGCTTTTAACATCTGGTACTTTTTCGAAGATTCTCGAATAATCTTTTCCTCTAAAAACTGAATCCAGTCTCAATCGTCGTAATGGCGATGGATTCTTTCTTGGGATCAATTGTGCCGTCTCCATTACGATCGCGATACGTTTTTTGAAACACAT
>JAQUKI010000206.1 GCA_028719225.1 Fidelibacterota bacterium
GGCCGCGGTGGTAGGGAATCGTCACTCCGCCGAGCACCAAAGGACGGCCATCCATGAAAGGATGAGCGTCAAAGCCGTTTCCGATTTTAAATTTTATTTCGTTCATACTGACCGCCCATCAAGCGTGGATTTTGCGATATTTAAATCGTATTGGCAAGTGATTTTAATATTTTCCGGGCGCCCATTCAAGACAGCGATTTTTCCGCCGATTCTTTCGACGAGAGATGCCTCGTCCGTTCCGATATACCCGTCTGAAAAGGCCGTTTCGAATGCGCGCAAAAGGATCGATTTCCGGAAAGTCTGCGGAGTTTGTGCTTGCCAGATATTTGAACGGTCGATTGTCCTAACAATCGTGGCGTTGCCGACCTCCTTCAGTGTATCTACAGCCGGAATTGCCAATATTGCGCCGTCGTAAGATTTACACATCCAGATCGTTTCATCGATCTCTTCGGGTGTGACAAACGGCCGGACGCCGTCATGAACGACTACGATTTTCGCGGATTCTGAGATCGCTGAAATCCCGTTATAGACTGAGTTTTGTCGTTTTTCACCACCGGGAACGAAGCGAATCGACTTGTCGAATTTTATTGGCAAACAGTTTTTCACTTCCGGACGATTCAACCAGTCCGGATGCACAACGATGATAATTTCGTCGAGTAAAGTTGCCGCGAGAAACGGCTTCAACGTATGAAAAAGGATTGGTTTGTCGTTTAAAAATAGAAATTGTTTGGGAAGTGGAGCGTTCATCCGCGTCCCTGTTCCGGCGGCTACGATGACGGCGGTGGCTGGTCGGTTAGCGTTCAAGGTCTGAATTAAATAATGATCATGGCGTCGCCATAACTAAAGAAGCGATATTTTTTCTTCACGGCTTCTTTATAGGCTTTCATGATGAGTGGGTAATTGGCAAACGCGGCGACCAGCATGAGCAGTGTCGATTTCGGCTGATGAAAATTGGTGATCAACACGTCGATCATTTTAAAGTCGTATGGTGGATGGATGAATTTATCCGTCCAGCCGCGTCGCGGGCTGATCTGAAAACCAGAAACGGTTACGGTTTCCAAAGTCCGGGCGACCGAAGTGCCGACGCCGATAATTCTTTTGCCCTTGGCTTTTGCTTCATTGATGGCGATAGCGGTTTCGGCAGAAACCTCGAAATATTCGGAATCCATCCGGTGGCGGGTTAAATCTTCGACGGTGACGGGCCGGAAAGTTCCCAGTCCGATATGAAGGACGACAGGATAGATTTTCACGCCTTTGTCGCGGATTTTCTGTAGCAATGCTTCGGTAAAATGCAGACCGGCGGTTGGCGCCGCAACGGCTCCGCGTCTCTTGGCGTAAACCGTTTGATATTTGATTTTATCTTCGTCGGTTGGCTCGCGGTCGATATATGGCGGAAGCGGCGATTGGCCGATTTCGTCGATCAGCTTGTAAAGAGTTTCCTGCGGGATGCCATTGAAGCGCACGACTCGCCCTCCGGAAACTGTATTATCGATCACGTCGCATTGTACGCCGTCGGCGATCGTCAATTTGTTACCAATGCGGACTTTGCGCGCAGGTTTGACCATCACCTCCCAGAGGGAATTTTCCAGTTCGCGCAGGAGAAAGACCTCGACTTTAGCGTCGGTGCGGTCTTTAACAGCCCAGAGCCGGGCGGGATAAACGCGCGTTTCATTGACAATCAGCAGATCGCCGGGATTCATATAATCGGCGATGTCGTAGAAGTGTTTATGCGTGATCGACTCGTCTTTACGGTTGATGACCATTAACTTCGAGTGGTCGCGCTCCTTGATCGGAAAATTCGCTATCAGCTCTTTGGGAAAAGCGTAGTCGAAATCGGAAAGTCTCATAGGTTTTCTCCTTTATTCAAATAAAGTTGATTGTTGATCGGTTTTGCTGATGCCGAAGTATTTGTATGTTTCCGGAGTCGTTTGCCGGCCGCGCGCCGTGCGATGTAAAAGTCCTTTCTGGATCAGGAACGGCTCATAAACATCCTCGATCGTTTCCGCTTCTTCGCCGACCGCCACAGCCAGACTGTTGAGCCCGACAGGTCCGCCGGAGAACTTATAGAGGATCGTTGACAGGATCATTCGATCCATGTTATCCAATCCGTACGGATCTATTTCCAGCATTTTCAATGATTCGGAAGCCACGCTTCGGGTAATTTTTCCATTGGCTTTTATCTGTGCGTAATCGCGGGTCCGACGCAAAATGCGGTTTGCAATTCGCGGGGTTCCGCGCGACCGGCGAGCGATCTCTTCCGCGCCTTCGGAATCGATCTCGATGTTGAGAATATCCGCCGTTCGCCGGACAATCAAGTATAAATCTTCGGGCATGTAATAATCCATCCGCAGGACAACGCCGAACCGATCGCGAAGCGGCGATGTCAGATGTCCCAGCCGGGTTGTCGCTCCGATCATCGTAAAACCGTCCAAATTCAGTTGAATACTTCGGGCGTTCGGTCCTTTATCGATGACGATGTCGATGGTGAAATCTTCCATCGCGGAATAAAGATATTCTTCGACGACGCTGTTGAGCCGGTGAATTTCATCGACAAAAAAAACGTCGCGGAACGAAAGATTGGTCAGCATTCCGGCGAGATCGCCCGCTTTTTCGATCACGGGACCGGATGACGTCTTGATGTTAACATCGAGTTCTTTGGCGACGATGTGAGCGAGCGTAGTTTTGCCCAAACCGGGCGGCCCGAATAGAAGAACATGGTCGAGCGGTTCGCCGCGTTTTTTTGCGGCGGTGATGTATAGTTTGAGATTTTCAACGACAGCTGTTTGTCCGATGAAGTCGGAAAATGCAGACGGTCGAATCTTTTTCTCGGCTTCGAGTTCGTCCGTCAATTTTTTCGGATCGGTTACTTCAGACCGCAATGAACCCTCCGGTTTTGAAACGAAACGATCTTCCGCGATGCAAGACAATCATCGTCAGGTGAAGGAAAAACACAATTGCAGAAGATATTTGTCGTCAAGAAAAATTTCGATTGAAGATTCAATACTCTATACTCACGATACAATAAAACGTGTCGAAACTTAACGAAATATTCCCTCTAAGTCAATGAAAATCTGCTGGTTATCTTGACTGCTTTGAATTTAATTAAGGCGATATATGCGTGAATTTATTGCCGGGCGGATCAAATCTCGATGATCTGGGATCGATCTTTTCCGACTGAAACGTGAGAGATTTTAGTTTCGAGTAGATTAGAAATGGTTTCCAAATAAACTTTGGCTTCACGTGGCAATGTTTCATATCGTTTGCATTTGGTAATGTCGGTTTTCCAGCCTTTTAAAGTTACAAGATGAGGAATGGCTTCGGAAAGACCGATTTCTGGAAAATTGCCGTTTTCGTAATGCGTACATATTTTTATTTCATCCAGATCGTCGAGCACATCCAGTTTTGTAATGACGATCGACGAAAAACCGTTGATTCGGCAAGAATATTTTCCGACTGCGGCATCGAACCAGCCGCACCGGCGTTTGCGTCGTGTAGTCGCGCCGATTTCTCCGCCGCGCTGCTGGAGAAAATCGCCGGTCGCATCGAAAAGTTCCGTTGGAAAAGGACCGGCGCCGACACGCGTTGTGTAGGCTTTAAAAATGCCAATGATCGTATCGATATGACGAGGGCCTACACCGAGTCCGGTGCAGATGCCGCCTGCTGTCGTGTTGGAAGACGTGACGAACGGATAACTGCCGAAATCGACATCCAGCATTGTTCCCTGAGCGCCTTCGATGAGAATGCGTTTGTTTTCACGAATATATAGATCCAATAGGGAAATGGCTTCTTCGGCGTACCGGGCAATGCGTTCGGCTGCGGCGTAAAATTCGGGTAATTGCGATTCCAACTCCGGCAGGTTTTCCGCCGTGACAACACCATCTTTCCGGGCGTTAAGGATTTTTTCGGTCATGTTCGCCTTGAGACGGGAGATATTTAAAAGGTCTTTGACCTGTATTCCCGTTCGGTTGATTTTATCGGAATAACAAGGGCCAATGCCACGTTTGGTCGTGCCAATGGCTTTTTTCCCCAATGACACTTCCGAATAAGCGTCGTATGTTTTATGCAGAGGCGTGACGATATGCGCCAGCAACGAAATGTGAATGCGGTTTCCGATCTCGATTCCGTGCCGCTGAAGGTCGTCGATCTCGTTCGATAATCCGATCGGATCGATCACCATGCCGTTTCCGAGGATGCACTCGGATTTCGGGTGAAGAATTCCGCTGGGGACCTGATGTAAAATCGTTTCCTCGTTTCCGACGAGGATTGTGTGTCCCGCATTGGCGCCGCCCTGGTAACGGGCTACGACTTCCGCGGTTTCG
>JAQUKI010000207.1 GCA_028719225.1 Fidelibacterota bacterium
TTTTATTGCAAATAGAGAAAAACATCGAAATCTTAACCTTTTCTGTCTGACTTATTCTCGTCGCAGTAATTGTCATGATTCACCCTGGAAATTGATCAAACATGCCCTTTGAAGTCATCGTATTTATTTCCGCCCCTCTCGGATTGATCACATCATGGTTTTTGATATACTATCAAATGATGACATACCATAAAAGCAATATTTGAGTATTCACAAAGAGAACTATCGATCAATAAAGATTTTATATAGGATTCAATTGGTTATTTACGTGCTCATCTCGGACTGGATTTCCTCCAAGCACGGCTCCGCTCCGTCAGTCACATGTCACGACGGAGCAGTCCGGAGATATTTAACGAAACCGGTGAAATATCAGGCAACGAAATCCTACCTGTTATTTCTTAGAGTAACCCAATGCATTTCCCCGAAAGGAAACGTCTCATGCTGTCGATATAAAAGAACATCTTGAATATTCATTCGCCGTATCAGTCATTTGTCCCGAAGCTTCGGGATCCATTTATTGAAATCGTTAAGTCCAACTTGATCCTTTTCCAAATAACGACTGTTTCCGAGATAAATCATCGGTGTAATGCTTATCTGCGGATTGTCCCCATTTTAAATAGCGGAAGAATTCTACAATTTATTTTGAAATTTGTCAACAATTATTTCACCGGGAAGAGGAACACAGAGGGAAAGATAATAAAGACGCAGAAGAAAACCGATTAACTATGAACAGAGAAATAAAAACTATTTTCATAGAAGATCATATAAGATCAGCGTCTGAGATGAAAAACCCTTTCATAATGAATCATAACAAATCAGAGTCTAAGTAGCAGACGAAGGAGAATACCGATTTTATTATGAATAGAAAGATAATAAAGACGCTGACAAAAGCCGAATAATTATGAACAGAATTATTCAAATAAATTTCATTAAGAATCATAAAAAATCAGCGTCTAAGATACTGACACAGATAAAAGCCGATTCATTATGAACAGAATAATAACAACTATTTTCATAGAAGATCATATAAGATCAGCGTCTGAATTGAAAACTCTTTTCATCATGAATCTTAACAAATCAACGCCTTTCAGTGTTAATTTCTTATCTACTCCCTTTTTAAATTATCATGTTCTTCGTGTCTTTGCGCCTTCGTGTTTATCTTCCCGTGATGAAGGTAAAGGACAAATATGCTTAGTGAATGATCGGGAAATTTTATAAATTCCCCTCGCTTTTTGAAGGGGGCGAATGGATTCGACGGGATTGAAGATCCAATAGAATGCGCGCCGTGGTTCTCAGGAAGGCCACGATAAAAAACCTGAATAAAGTCAAATGCCAATAACTTTGGCACCGTCGCTTACGCTTAGTTAAGTGACCGTTCTTCTCCGATCTCGCCTGTGGGTCGGTCCAGGGCGTCGATAATACAGGCTGGTCTCTCTGAATCGGTTTGTGTTTTGAGAGATGAGACTTCAGCAGACTCGTTCTTTCCAAGTTGGCCGGTTGGCGCGGGAAGAACTAAAACCATCGATCGGCTACGCGCGTAGCGCTCTGTTCGGTCGCTTTTTCGGACGAGGGTTCAATTCCCTCCGCCTCCACTCCCTGATAAAGCCGCAACATCTATCTTCAGATAACATTAATCAAAACAGAATGAAATCAACACTCGGGAAGTCAATCGATTTCTGCAATTCGTTGAAGTGATTCTCTATTGTTCAGTCAAGGGAGACTGTTGGGTATCTTCTTCAAAAATCGCTTTTAAGTATTCTTCCCACAATGTATCCCAATTATAATGCGTGAAGACTTTCTTGAACAAGAAGTCGCTCTTCGACTGATTCTCTGCAAAGAATCTGGTAAGCCGCGTCGCATTGTAGTCAATACTCTCATCCGTAGGAAGATAAATGGCGTTTTCATCGGCGATCTCTCTAAAGACAGGCAGCGGCGTCAATGCAATCGGCGTGCGTGCGGCTCCTGCTTCCAGAATCGGTAGCCCGAATCCTTCATCTGTACTGAGAAAAAGAACGATATGACAGATGAAATACAGATCGTGAACGACATCCCGGTTCTTTTCATGAGGAATATTCAATTCGTCGAATGTGTCGGCAAGAAAGACGATATTTTCTTCCATTTGATTATCACGGATGAGCGTTTTTAACGCCTGGGAATATGGACTCAGGTTGCCGTCTTCCCATTCCGGAATACCGGTGATGATCCCGAGAATATCAGGAAATGTTTTTTTCAAGATGGTAATGATCTGGATACTGCGTTCTAAATTTTTCCTTGGTAATATTCGCGATGGCAGGAGGATTACCGGATGTTTGGCAAAAATGTTTAATTTTCGGATGACCAAATTGGTATTTTCATCGAATCGCAGGAAATCCTGATATTTGAGCACATTGGGTACGACGATGATCTTTTTCCGGGGAATGTTCAGAAAATCGGCGATCTGTCGCTTCCGATATTCCGAAACGGCAATATATGTCACGTTTGCCGGTGGTGTTTTCATCAGCGACCACGGACGTCTATCGTACAGATAATTTTTATAGTCATCCATCAGCCATGCCAGATCGTGAGTCCAAAGAAAAAAACGTTTCTGAGGATTCTTTTCGATATAATTCCAAAACGCTTCCGTCGCGATCAGGTTGAACGGCATGGTCAGAATATTGTGAATGATGACTGTCTCGATGTCGCCGATCTCCATTTCGATCCGCTTTTGAAAAGTTAGTAATTTGTATTCGTAGGCTTCCGGTAACGATCCAAGTCCAAGAATTCTTTGCATCGTTTTGATGTGCGGATTATTTGGATTCAAGTCAGGAATCGTGGAAGTCTTGATGTTAACACCTTCGACTTTTCCTTCTCCGGTCAAGAGAGTGACAATATAGTTATTTTTTGAAAATACTTCAGCCAGCGGACGCAGCATATTTTCGACGCCCCCGACGACAGGTGGCAAACTATAATGAACAATTACGATTTGTTTTACTGGTTTCATAGATCAAATACCCTTTCATTCTAATTTAACCGATAACAATTCAATTGTCTATAAGTTTGAAAAATATTTAAATTCCCACCGTCTGTGCGGGCAACTATTTTGAGCATCGTTTGTCTATCGATAGGTTCTTTGTCAAAAACACACTGATCAAGTATTCCGGAAATAACCAATTTTTTGCGTAAAAACAGAGATCATTTTATGAAAAAACGAATCGTTGCAACATTCATCCTGATCATTTCGCTTTTCAATTGCCAGTCAAAAACTCCCATTTCAACTAATTCTCGGGAAGCATTGGCAATTTTCAAACAAGGCGAGACAGCGCGGGAAAAACTCTATTTTACCGAAGCGTTAGAGAAATACAGGCAGGCATTCCGGTTAGATTCGACTTTTGCCATGGCAGCCCTTCGAATTGCGGATGCTTTTAACGTTTCCGGACAAAAGGACAGTATGCTTTTCTATTTGGAAAAAGCGAGTCGGCTGCAGGCATATTGTTCTGATTATGAAGCGATGTTCATCCGGTTTTCTATTGCCGGTTTTAAAGGAAAATCATCATTGGCGGACGTGATCCTGGACTCCCTTGTCAGGCAATATCCGAACAACGTCGATGTCATGCTTAGCCTTGCCATTCAAAAATGGGAAAGGTTAGATTATGACGGCGCGCGCCAGATTTTTCAATCTATCCTGAAAAAAAATCCTGACTATTACATCGCTTATAACAACATCGGTTATTTATATGCTAAAAAAGGTCTGTTCAAAGACGCCGTCGATTATCTTGAGAAATACGAGCGTTTAGTTCCCGAACAACTCAATCCTTACGACAGCAAAGCGGAAATCTATATCGCCATCGGCAAATATAACGAGGCAATCCAAATCCTTGAATCCGTTCTGCAAACGAAATCCGACGAAATCCATTCTCAGGAATACCTTGGCGTCAGCATGTACCGCCAGTTGGCAAACGCCTACCAACAATTGGGTCAATATCAAAAAGCCATTCAAATTGCCACCGAAGCCGAGACGTATTTCAAAAATCCACAATCGCTGGAAGCTCTGTCGATTTTCCGATTTAACGTCTATCGCACACTTCACGATGTTCGCGGGATGGAACGTGAACTCGCCACAGTCCGTAAAGTCGCGGACAGTTGGAGTTATTTATACCGATTTGTTCAGTATAACATCGAAAAAAACGATCCGGCAACTGCACGGCAGAATTACAAATCCATCCTCGAATCTACAGAAAGTCAAACGGATAGAGGCGCACAACGATCGATGCTTGCAATTTGCGCATCTCTCGAAGGTCAACTTGCATTCAAGTCTGGCAATTATTCCG
>JAQUKI010000208.1 GCA_028719225.1 Fidelibacterota bacterium
TTCCGGAGAATTGCTGATTCTGCGAAGATCGGACAGCCGAACGATTTTCTCGCAGGAATTCAGCCGCAAGCGAAAAGTCGGATCTTCTGTGTTTTTTACGAATAGAACGCCGTCAGATTCGCTTTCGGTGAAATCCTGCTCGTTCCAGAAAACAGTGAATTTGTCGCGATTCGGCTTCCCGTTCCATGGACAAAAAGTAGCGCAATTTCCGCATTCGTTGCATAAACCATCGATATGAACGATCTGACAGCCGGTTTCCGATTTCACCGCGAAATTTGCGCGGTTTGGGCAAACATCGACGCAAATTCCGCAGTAAGTCTGACAATCAAGACAACGACTTGCTTCGCGACGGACGCAGTCGGGATCGTTCAAGTCCTTTTCGGCGGATTTCAGCAATCCTTTTCGCTGGTAAATTTCATTCAGATCGACTAACTGACGAGGAGATGCCGGTTCTTTGTAAGTTGGATTTTCCCGTAAAATGATTGCCGCGGCGACCTTGTTACCTTCGGCAATCGCTTCAACGACTGTCGCTGGTCCAAGTCTCGCATCGCCGCCGATGAAAACGCCCGGAATGTTTGTTTCATTTGTAAGCGGATCGGCGACGACATTTCCGCGGCGGTCGATATCAATCCCGTACTGACGTAAGAATTCCGTTTCCACATTTTCGCCGATGGCGGATATTATGAAATCGGCTTGAATATCCTCGAATTTTCCGTCAATCGGAATCGGTCGGCGACGACCGCTATCGTCCGGTTCGCCGAGTCGTATTTTCTGACATTTCAAAATTCCAGTCCTGGAAAATTCTGCTGGCGCCAGTAGTTCGTAAATGATAACACCGTCGCTGACGGCATTTTCAATTTCTTCGCGATCGGCAGGCATTTCAGAAATTGTCCGTCTGTAAATGATGGTAACGTTCTGAACGCCGTCAACTTTTTTAGCCGCACGCGCCGCATCCATCGCCGAGTTCCCGCCGCCGATGACGACGACGGTTTTTCCCAATCGAACTTTTATCGGAGAATTTCGGAATGTTCTTAGGAAATCAATCGCGTCGATAAGATTTTTGTTTTCGCCCGGCAGAACGAGCGGATTCGATTTCCCCGCGCCGATTGCCAGAAAAATGTAGCGATAACCTTGCTTCTTTAGTTGTTCGACTGATAGATCGCTGCTGACGCCGAACTGAAATTTCACGCCGGTTTTTTCAATGAATGCAATGTCATTTAGGATCGCTTCTTCAGGAAGACGAAAGCCGGGGATGACGAATCGAACCGTTCCGCCTGCTGCTGGATTCCGGTCGAAAATCGTCACTGAAAAACCAGCTCGCACCAAAAAATATCCAGCCGAAAGTCCCGCCGGACCTGCGCCTATAACAGCAATTTTAATCCCGTTTGGAGAAACGTCGGATTTCACCGGATGGGAGCATTTCTGAAAGCCCGTTTCTGCGGCGATGAGTTTGAGGTCGCGAATTTTGACGGATTCATCATAAAAACGTCGCGTGCAACGCGTCATGCATTGATGATCGCAAATGTGGCCGGTGATGTTCGGTAAAGGATTCTGGATCATGATTGATTCCAGTGCGAGATCATGATGATTTTCATTGATTGACCGGATGTAAGTTGGCACGTCCTGGTGAATCGGGCAAAGTTGCCGGCATGGCGCGATGAAACAGTCAAAAAGCGGCAGAGGATTTTTGGGCGATTTGTCTTTACAATATTCGGAAACGGCTAAACCATTCTTGATACTTTTGGACGCAATTTCACATAGCCGCTTGACATTGATCTTTTCGGGCAAACTCTTTTGCATCGATTTTTCAGAAACTTCGGCCAATTGACGCAGCCGCAAATAGCCGCCCGGTTTGAGTAAATCCGAAGCAAGCGTGATTGGATAAATTCCCGTCTGTAAAATATCGTTGAGGTTAAAATAATTCGCTCCGCCGGAGTATGAAATGTGAATAACGCCATCCAATGCCTCGGCGATTTTTGCCGCGAGATGAATGGTCAGCGGGTAAAGTGCCTCTCCCGACATGTATATTTCATCGCCCGGCAGAATGCCCCGGGTGTTTTTTACCGGCAATGTATTCGATAACTTGACGCCGAATTGACGGTCGTTTTCTGTGGCAAAGGCTTTTAGGCGGCGAAGCATTGGAATTGCATCTGAGAATTGCAGGTCGTGATCAAAGGATTCCCTCTTTAATTCGATTAAGTTGAAACCATTGGCTTTTAATGTTGCATTCGTGAAATCGAATCCGAGCAGAGTCGGATTCAGTTTGACGAATGTGTGCAAACGTTTCTCAGCGAGCAGATAGCGGCAAATCCCCTCGATTTCATTCGGCGGGCAACCGTGCATCGTTGAAAGAGTTACCGATGTTGAAATAGAAGTCGGAATTGTCTCGATCTCGTGTCGCATAAAAGCCGGATCTTTTACAGGAAATTTCAGTATTGCCTTGGAGAGAATCTCTTGATAAAGTTTGAAATTCGGATGATGTGCGGCGTCTTTGAGTTCTTCAATGAATCGGTCGATTTTTGGCGTCCGAATACCGGCGAGATCGTAACCGACGCTCATGTTAAAAATAAATCCGCCGGTTTGTTTCCGAACAGATCGATCGAGCATAGCATTGAGAAAATGCAATGTCATCCACGCTTTTAAATATTCATCGTAAGCCTGCGGAACAGTGAATTCAGTAGACCATTCAGTGTTGTAGCCTTCGCGTTCGGCGGAAATGCATGGTTTCGAAATTTCTAATTCGTCCATTTTCTGGACAGTTTTCAACTCGAAAAAGCGTCCGCCGCATAAATAAGCCGCTACGATATTTTGTGTCATCTGTGTGTGCGGTCCGGCTGCCGGCCCGACCGGAATGTCGCATCGTTCTCCGTTCAGAACGACCGCGTTGGGATTAGATTTTCGGAAGAAATTGATTTCCGGGATGCCGAATATGGATTTATGATTCCGATATTCGTTAGTGATTCGGTCGATGAGTTTGTCAAACCGAACCGGTTGCATTTTATCACTCATAATGACCTTCGGTTTTCCTGAAAAAAACTTGCACCCTTTCGGAAGAGAGGATGCAAGTCGAGAAGTCGTTCAGGAGTTGAATTGTTAAAAGAAAAATCTTCTTTCGTTCTTGAAACGATGAGAAAAGCTGGGAGATATTTAAATCAACTGGTTTACTCGGCTGATGTCTCGAGTGTTTCGGCGCCTTCGCGTTTTTTCTCAATCAGTTTCATGACGGCAAGAACCGCGAAACCGACGACAACTAAAATACCGAGAATTTTCAACATAGGTTTCAGTTTCATATAGCCTCTTCTAAAAGTTTAGAGTTTTTTAAGCAGTTCGCGGGCTTCGGTCTGTATGGCTTTGTCCGAGCCGCTTTCCGCCTTTATTTTTAAAGCATTTTCAAGCGCTTTTTTCGCGAGATCGTTTTGATCGAGTTTGATATATGTTTTTCCAAGCCATAACAGATGACGAACGTCATCGGGTTTCAAATCGTGCGCTTTTTGGAAGAACTTAGCCGCCTCGTCGAAAGATGCTGCCGGCGGTTTAGCATAGATCAGGCTGGCGATCTTTCTTTCCGCCCAGCTTAAGTCGGCCAGCGCGAAATGCCACCGTCCCATAACATGATAATTTCCGTCGTTCTTCGGATCGAGTTCGATGGCTTTCATCGTGTGCTCTTTCAGCGGATATGAATTTTGGATTTTCTGTTTAGTTCCTTCGATTTCACCAATTCGCCCGATGAGAATCGCATAATATTGATGTCCGCCGGCCATGTTTGGAGCGAGTTCGACACATCGTTTGGCGTATTCAAATCCCGGATACAGATTTTTCTTCTGAACGTCGATGTTCTCCGGATTCTGATCGGCAAAATCAAAATATGCTCGTGCGATCTTCCAGAGAATTTCCGGATTGTCTTTGTTTAATTTTTCGGCTTCTTTCAGTTTTGCCATGGTTCCGAAGAAATCATTGGCATCGTGAAGTTTTTCGGCTTCATTCAGAAGCCCTTTGACTTTACCGGTTTGTGCGAAAACGAAAGTAATCGATAGGCAGGAAATTAAGAAAACTTTAAAAAAGGATGATTTTGGGCGATTGCTAAGATGGTTCATGACGGTTCTCCTTTGAGATTGATCAAACACGAGCATTTGTTGGCTTTAAAAGGATTCGATAAAACTGATCTTTAGTTCGCGATTCATGTATTTCATCTCATTTCGATTGAGCAGGATATTGTTGAAATCGACTTCCAGATGTACATTTTCGACGACTGCCCAGCGGATTCCGGCGTTTA
>JAQUKI010000209.1 GCA_028719225.1 Fidelibacterota bacterium
GGTATGAGAAAATCGATGGGCAAACTGAATTTTTTCCCACCGATGGCATATTGAACACCGCCCAGCCAGACAGGATTGAACGAATATCGGTTTGTCAACCCATCGTTATATTGAATTGTCGCTGAGAGTTTGGGAACGGCTGAAATTGTAAAATATCTCGCAATTTCCCAATAACCCATCGATGCGTTCCGAACGCCGGCAGAATCGCCTTGGTTTTCATAATTGAAATCAATAAACGTGAACAGCGAACCGAGTTTATCCGGCTTGAAAATTTCTACCGTCGTAGTAAAACATTCGCGCCGCAAATCGTAATTCAATTGGATATTTTGTGCAGAAAGCGTCGCCGCCAACAACATGACACTGACAAGCAGAAATGCAATTCTTTTCATAATCACTTACTTTCCATCAACAATTAGTACGTACCGGCTTGATCGATAATCCTTCCATCGGTTTCATATCGGATGACCGGTTGTTTTAAAACGGCATCGATCATAACATCGCGCCCGATGATCGGTGTGTGACGAATATCCACAGCCCCCGGTTTCAGTCCGAAGAACCGCTCGAATTGTCCGACAACGAAATTGTTAGTCGCGATTGTATAAATTTTCGTTGGATCGATCGGCTTTCCGTTCACTTCCGCCGAAATCAGATGTTTTTGCTGGTTGTTGTATACATATCGCAGTCCGGAAACCTGAAGAAAATCCCGCGGATTTTCAATGCGCCACTTCAGGAGTTCTGTGAGTTGTTCGCCGGTCAGGCTGATAATTTCGACGGAATTGTCAAACGGTGAAATTTCCCATAGGTCACGAACCTTGATTGGGCCAGCATTCAACCCTTTCCGAATCCCGCCGCTGTTCATCATCGCAATATCGGTCTGGAAATATTCGCGAGTAACGTCACAGATCCAACTGCCGATATTCGATTCGCCACGATCGTTACGTTTCCAAGAGACTTTCAGATCGCCGATGACGCGATCCATCTCCACCCGGATATTCGACTCGAGCGAATCCACAATATGCGCAATTATCGGAGAAGCCGTCACACCGCCGAGCCGCGTTTCAATCAGTTGATAATCGTATGAGACGATGCTTTTACGGGCTTTGTCCACTTTTGCATTCAATAAACCGACAAACCGGCCGTTCGATCCGGCCTGACAAATCACGATGTTGTTAACAACGGCTGGTTTCCGTATAGGCGTATGAGAATGCGCGCCGATAATCACGTCTACATCTGAGAGATTATTTGCGATCAGCGAATCGTAATCATCGCCGTTGTGACTCAGTACGACGATCAAATCTGTCCTGTCGTTCAATTCGCGAACATATTTCATAATTTCAGTCGCCGGATCGAGTACGCCGATTCCCTTGACATTTTCCGGAAGCGTACTGTGTTTCATCGTTTTCAGCACAAAGCCAATGACAGCGATCTTTAAACTTCCCGACTGAACAATGACATACGGTTCGGTCAAAAGTCCATTTTTCGTCGAATCGTACAAATTACACGAAACAAACGGGAATTGCGCCTCCGAAATCGCCTTCTTAAGATTCAACGGACCATAATCGAACTCATGATTTCCGATCGTCATCACGGATGGTTTGATGCGATTGAGTATCAAAATCTGCGACATGCCTTTTGTCAGTGAAGAAACAGGCGAACCTTGAAAATCGTCTCCGCCATTCAAAACCAGCGCGCCCGGATAAACCCGTCTTAACGAATCTATGTAACCGGCGACATTGGCATAACCGCCGACAAAAGTTCCTTTTGGAACGCCCCACGTCGGTTCAAATGGAAGGTTCGAGCTGTGAAAATCGTTCCAGTGAATAATCACTGCCGAATCGATTTTCCCGTCCGGCGATTGAGCTATAACCAGCGTGGAACAAGTGATGAGTAAAACGATCCAGAACGATAAAGGAATTAATCTCGAAGAAGACCTGACGATTTTCAACCTATTTCTCCCTTCTTTATCAATTTTTCAATTTCCAAGTCGTGAAAATTTGTCCAAGCGGACAGGTAAAAACAAGAGAATTTAAAATTTTCACTTTGTAATCCCGGTTCATTTCTTTATCATTTAACGGTTTTCACCTGTTTCGAGTTGATAGCATAGGATAGAAAAATGATTAAAATAGGCGTCATCGGCGCCGGCCATCTCGGTAAATGGCACCTTCAAAATATTCAAAAGATACCTGACACAGAATTGATCGGCTTTTATGACATCGATCCGGAGCGCTCAAAACTCATCGCCGGTGAAACCGGAGCTGTTTCATTTTCATCTTTAGCGCAACTGCTCCGTGAAATTAACGCGGCTTCGATCGTCGTACCAACCATTTTTCATTATGAAACCGCTCTTGCCGCTATCCGGGAAGGCGTACACATTTTTTGTGAAAAACCGTTTATGCCGACGGTTGAACAAGCCGATGACGTGATCCGACTCGCCCAGGAGAAAAATCTAATCATACAGGTCGGTCAGATTGAACGATTCAATCCGGCTTTCACCGCTCTGAAAAATTACCCGATTCAACCGCAGCTCATCGAATCGAACCGATTTTCGCCGTTCAATCCGCGCGGCACAGACGTTTCGGTTATTTTAGACCTGATGATCCATGATATCGACATTGTACTGTCACTTGTCGATTCGCCCGTCAGATCGATTCATGCTTCCGGCGCTTCTGTTCTAACCGATAGCATAGACATTGCCGATACTCGGATCCAGTTTAAAAACGGCTGCGTCGCGAATCTGACCGCTAACCGCATTGCGGACGAATCCGTCCGGAAGATGCAAATCGTTCAAAATAGAACAATCATTACAATAGATTTCCTGAATAAACTCACTGAAATATGCTCGCCGGCGGGAGACTCCAGGAAAATCATACCTGAGAATTCTAATGCACTACTCGACGAACTTTCCGCATTTGTATCGGCGATTCAAAACGGAACGCGACCGCTGGTAACCGGCGAAGATGGCCGAAAAGCACTCGACATCGCGCTGAAGATCGAACATGAAATCCAATCCACATTAAAGGAGTTTAAATAATGGATGTTGGGAAATTTTTATTTCGCTCACGCGGTTATACACCGATTCCTTTTATACTGATTCTCATTCTTCAATCCGATTTACAATTATGGTCAATGTTCATTGGCGGCGTTTTCGCACTGACCGGTGAGTGGATTCGATTGAACGGCGTGCGCGCGGCAGGAGGTCGAACCCGGACACGGAACGTGGGCGCTAAAGAACTTTGCACGTGGGGATTTTTTTCATATGTGCGGAATCCGTTGTACCTTGGAAATATTCTGATTTATACCGGAATGACGCTTTTTGCTGGCGGTGAATGGCTAGCGCAATTGCTCGTCTTTGGAATTGCTTTCTTCATCATTCAATACGCGCTGATCATCTCGCTCGAAGAGGAAACGTTGAGAGGCATTTTCGGAAACGCCTACCGCGAATATTGCGCCAACGTGCCACGGCTTTTCCCGCGTTCCAAACCGTGGAAAAAAGATCAGGATATCAAATTCCTCACGTGGGAAAAAGTACTAAAAACCGAGAAGACGACGCTGATGGTTTTTGTAGCTTTTCTGCTTGCTGTCATTCTAAAACATTTTCTATTTGCATAAAATGCCGAAAATTTTCATTTCTGCCGGTGAACTCTCAGGCGATATGCATGCCGGCCTGGTCGTTTCCGAGATCAAGCGGTTACGCCCGGATATTGATATTTTCGCTATCGGCGGAGACAACATGGCAAGCGCCGGTGCGAAACTTTTATTTCACATCCGCGACACTTCTTTCATGGGCTTCACGGAAGTCGTTAAACATTTACCTTTCATTCTTAAATTGTTCAAAAAAACCATTCACCATCTCCAGAATACGCAACCTGACATAGTCGTTCTCGTCGATTATCCCGGCTTCAATCTTAAATTGGCAAAAGCCGCCACCAAACTCGGAATTCCTGTCGTCTATTACATCAGCCCAACAGTTTGGGCCTGGCATCAATCGCGTGTTAAAATCATCCGAAAATATACCAAACAGATGCTTTGTATTCTGCCGTTTGAAGAAGATTGGTACCGGGCGCATGACGTTTCCGCGAAATTCGTCGGACATCCGCTTCTCGATCAGATGAAAATCACAACGGAATCGATTATCGATAGAACCGAACCTTATAATTCAACCGATCCGATTCGGATCAATCTTTTTCCGGGCAGTCGAAAACAGGAAGTCGAAAGACTTTTACCGATCATGATCGATGCTGTTT
>JAQUKI010000210.1 GCA_028719225.1 Fidelibacterota bacterium
TTCAGCGGCATATTCTTCGCCGAGCCCGCAATAATAAGCGTCACTGCCGATATGTGAAATCGGTTCGGCAAGTTCAATCCCGGCGGTTTGTAACAAAGATTCGATATCTTCGGCATAACGAACGATGCGCGGACCGTTTGCCATCGCGCCAATCCCGCGCTCGTCTTTTGTTTTCAAGCCGGGCATTCCGATTCCTATCAGAACGCGACTTTTCCCACTTTTTCGGATGATGCTTTCGATGACCTGAGCTACCGCTCGCGTGTAGGTTTTTCCTTGTGCCAGTTCTTCTTCGGTCGGAACGATGTTTCCGGCGGTTAATCCGGCAAGTTGGGTATTGATGTCCACGGGTTTAAAATTTTCAACATAGCCCGGAATTTCCCGATATGATTTGCCGGCGCAGAATTCGCCAAGAGCAAATGATTTTCCGTCGTCAAGAACATCGATCGACCAGCCGTTGACTTTTGTCGCGCCGCCGTCGATGCCAATTAAAAATATATCTTTATCCATTCACTTTCCTTCATTCAAATATTCACCGGTTCCACCGTTTCATTTCTCATTCAATTTCTGCCGACGCCCGATGGCGATTAATCGCATATAATCCTTCGCTTCGTCGTTGCGGTCGATAGTTTGCTGGTCGATGCTGTGATCCGTTCCGCCAGAATGGCGAACGACATCATAGATTGGATCCCAGACGCGCCCAATGCGGTATTTTTCACTGATTTTCATGACAAGGTCGTAGTCTTCGCCGTAATTCCGCGCGTATGGTTCGTCATTGATGCCGAAGTAGCCCATTTCTTTAATGATCTGGATCGGAATGCTCCTTGGCGCGCCCGCTCCATTGATATGTAAAAGATTGTTTCGACCGTTCTCTTCCGTCCATTCGTCATGTGTTACAACCGGTATCTGTTCCATCCGGATAAATTCGCCGTTCGACTTCTTTTCCCAAACTTCATAAGAACCGATGACCATGCCGATTTTTTCATCGGATTGATAAACTTTCAGAATTTTCTCGATAGCGTCAGGTTTCAAACGATCATCCGAATCCAACTGAACATAATATTTTCCACGGGCGATTTTCACGCCGAAATCCAGTGAAAGACCGATGTTGTTGACATCAGCGACAACGAGTTGAACGGGCGGTTTTGTCTCATCATATAACGAACCTTCCGGCAAATATTTTTTAACTTCCGAAATCGTCGGATCGTCCTCTCCTCCGTTGACGACGATGATGATCTCGATGTCCTGAATCGTCTGTTTGAAAACCGACGATAATGCGGTCTCGATAAATTCCGGCCGGCGATTGACCGGAATGATCACTGAGGCAACGAATTTGGCGTCTTTTGAAGATTCAAGGCGTTTGTGATAGCCTTTTCCCGGTTTGAGGTAAGCGCCGATCCTCTGCAAATGGCTCGTCAAAACCGCTTCCGCTTCCTGATTCACGGCTTTTCCAGCCAGCAAATAATCAAATACGTTGTGCGCTTTGCCTTCCGCGACGACTTCATAAAGCGAACCGGCAGTTTTGTTAGCCACATGAACAATCTCGAACTTTTCAGATAATTTCAGACGAATGTCATAAAGCGCCCGGTACAATAACGAATCGTCGAAATATTTGACCGATTTAAGCGCATCTTTGGAAAAGAAAAACACTTTTCCAAAATCCTGATTATCCCGCAACCGCCCGGCGTGATGCTTTAGAAGGCGGATTTCCTTGCGATTTTCATCTTTCAGGAGATCGTAATCGGCATACAACATTCCAAGTGCCGGATATTTTTCAGCGATCAGTATCGCCGTGTTGATGTATGAATGTTTCAACCGGATCTCGTCTATCGAATTATCGATGTATAACACATAATTTGATGTGCATTTTTTAATGGCGCGGTTCAGCTTTTCGGATTGATTCTTAAAATTGCCTTGGATGACGATCGTCGGAATCGAACCGATTTCAAACTGCGATTTTTCCGCTTTCCGCTCATCGATGACGATCAGTTCCGCTGGTAAAGTCGATTGATTGACGACAGAATTCAGAATGCGGGCAAAGCCTTTTATGTCGTATGGTAGCGTATCGGTTAAATGAACGATCACGCTCACTGAAAATTTCTTCTGTTCCTTTTCCATTGACACTCCTATATCAAAGTTTTTTATTTCCAAAACGATTCAGGTTGCTGACAAGCGGATTGGATACTCATGAAGTTTGAGTCTGATTTGGTTGTTTCACGATCTTTCCATCTCCATTCTAAACTAAGAATTTTCATGACAAGATGAAACACTTTTTACCGGACGCTTTTTTATTATTACCGGCCTTGCTTATCTGTTTCATCGATGTAGACTCGCGGGATGCGTTTGCTAACCGAACAGCACAATTCGTAGGAAATTGTGCCGACACGTTCGGCGACCTTCGTAGCCTGAAGGATTCCTTCCGGCGAATTTCCCCAAAAGATAACGACATCGCCGTTGCTCACATCCGAATCGCCGACATCGATCATGATCTGATCCATTGTCACTGTTCCGACGACAGGATACAATTTTCCGCGAATCATCACCTGACCTTTATTTGTAAAAGTCCGATGAATTCCGTCCGCATAGCCGATCGGCAGAACGGCGATTCGCGTATTTTTTTCGGTAACGTACCGGCAACCGTAGCTGATTGGCGTTCCTTTGGGAAGAGCGCGGATTTGCGAGACGATGGTTTTTAAAGTCATAACCTGTTTCAGCGGAATCGACTCGGTTGTTTCGGTCGTCGGATAATGTCCGTACAGACAAATGCCCGGTCGAACCATATCGAACCAGGCCTCCGGAAGATCCAGAATGGCGCCACTGTTGGCTAAATGAAATTTCGGTGGATTCGGACAGAATTTCCGAATACTATTTCTGATTTCCCGGAAACGACGCAACTGAACAAGAGCATATGATTTATCTCGGCAATCCGCCGTCGCAAAATGCGAGTAAATTCCTTCAACTCGGATATGTGGATTTTCCAAAATATTTCGGATAAGATCGGTCGCTTTTTCAGCCGAAAAACCGACGCGTCCCATTCCGGTATCCACTTTAACATGAACGTGTGCAATGGTTGACAATTTCTGCGCCGCCCCGCAGGCGTCGTGATAATTCTCATGATTGGTCAGCGTGATCCGGATTCCGCGCGCGACAGATTCTTCGATCTCGTCAGTCCCGAGTCCGCCGAAAATCAGAATGTTTCCGTCGATACCGGCAGACTGAAGTTCTATTGCTTCGGGAAGTCTGGCGACGGCAAAATTCCGAACGCCAATCTGCTGAAGTTTACACGAAACCGGTATAGCACCATGTCCGTAAGCATCCGCCTTTACAACAGCAAGAATTTCGGAAGGCGCGACCCGTTCCCGGATATTGGAGAAATTCTCAGCGAGATGATTGAGATTGATCTCCGCATACGTTTTATTCAAATTCACTATCAATAATTTCCTCTCAAGGAATTAACATGACGGACGAGAAAAAATCAATCATCAGCGGTAAATACGTCACGTTTCAATCTTGTATTTCGCTTTGAGAAATTGTTCGAGTTCGTCAAAATTCGGGAAAATCCGTGTGGCGCACCCGAGAATCCAGCCGCTGATTTTTTCTACGGGTAACTGCGTCACCATAAAAACCGGGATTTTCAGATGAAATGCAACCGTCAGTTCACCGTATGTTCCGCCGCCAAGCGCCGCTGCTTCGTCCCACAAACAGATTATGTAATCGATCTCCGTCGTGAGCGATTTCAAATCACCGGTCATCAGTTTCCGAACGGTTTCCTGAAATTTGGGAAGATCGGTCATTTTCAGCACACGGAACTGCCGGCTTTCATCTTGGGTTAGATATCTTTTCTCCTCGATCAATGGGTTATAGAAATCATGTCGAAGTTCCATCGACAAAAAGTGCGACATCCGCGTCCGCCAGGCTTCTCCGCGATCTGAAGCGTGTTCGATCGCTCCCGCCAGATAAGCCTTCATCTAACCAATTTCCTGATATAAAAACGACGACAGGTCCAGGTAGCCACGCCACTCAGTATCAACAAAAATAACAAACCCAAATAGTTGAATTCGCCATAAATCGATAGCGCCCGTCCGCCGTCAACGATCAACGATGTCGTAAAACAGAAGAAAACCGACCAAAATGTTCCTTGAATCGCGTACATCGGAGCGAGAAATCCCGATAAAAGCATCAATGGCATCAGCAGGCATGTTACTGTGAGAATGTGAATTTTGGAATTTGTTAT
>JAQUKI010000211.1 GCA_028719225.1 Fidelibacterota bacterium
AGCCAGAGCGAGTCAGTGGAGTGCAAGGTGGTTTAATACAGACCTCAGCGCTGGGTTCTTCGATTGTGCTTGATGGCGTCATTCTGTCCAATACCAATGGCAATCATGTACGCACCAATCAAAATACAGTTAAAGTAAAAGTGACCAATTCGATTTTTGCGAATATGGGCGCCCTGACCACTTCGAATCTTGGGGCAGGGAAAGGTCTTGATTTGCGGGATGTCGCCCACGATTCATTAATTATGGTCAATAATACGTTTGTTAACTATCAGGATCGGGCGGTTCGGCATTATACTACTGATCCTACAAAGGGTGCTATCAAATACGGTTTGATTGACCATAATACCTTTATTAACGGGATGGGCTACCACGGACTTCTTTCACTTGGTAATGTCGGTTCTGAAATAATCGTCGCGAACAATTTGTTTATGGATGCGTTTGCACTGGGTGAAGATTCGACGGATGCAAGCCGTGCGGCGGAATGGGCCAATACTGGTGAATTCTATCCGAATGGTAACAACCGAATCAGTTGGATTTTCTCAACGCCGAATGATACTACGCAATGGACAATTGGTAAAAATTATTATGCGGTTAGTGATTCGGGCTTGGCATTTCTGAATGATTTTAATTTTGGGATTGCTTCTCCGTTGTCCCATCATTTATGCAGCCAATTAGGTGCCGATTCGGTCAATGCTTTCATTCAGTTGGAAGATTTTGACCTTGTCAAAATACCGAGACTGATGACTAATATGATGCGCTGGTACGAAGATACTACCGGCGGGAACAAGTCCAAAAATACACCCTCAGATAAATTTGTTGTAGCGCGGGATGATTTTGATCGGCGTGTGCTTGAATTTTATCGCGATTCCCTAGATGCGTCTTATTCAACTTCATCTCCTGCTTATTCGGCTTCAACCGGTGGCTTTCCAGTTGGTGATCTGAACTGGTTTCCGACCAAGAAAGCCGAATGGGAAGTATGGCAAGTTGGAGTTACACCAGAAAAAGTTGCTAAAGCAAGCCGTTTTACTCTGATGCAAAACTATCCGAATCCGTTCAATCCTACGACGAAAATTGCATTCAATCTGGAAAAATCCGGAATGACCAAATTGACCGTGTTTAATATGCTCGGACAAACCGTGGCCGTTCCCATTTCTAAAATTATGCGCGCCGGTCAACATGAGATAACGTTTGATGCAAGTGGATTGACAAACGGAATGTATTTTTACAAATTGGAATGTTCCGGACAAGTAGCCATCAAAAAGATGCTGGTTCTTAAATAAGGTAATGGGCATATTTGATGTGAGTTTGATGGATAATGGGAGGGCAATATGCCCTCCCATTCCTTTCTTACTTCATTGAAAATTATTGTCGTATGAAACAGAACGTCTTACTTCGATCCTGGATTTTTTGTGCAATTTGCATTATCGTTCTAATTTGTACACATGCCAATTCCGAAACAAAAAGCACACTGGTTTCTAATCCGTGGTCTCTTCAAATGGCCGAATCCGTCATGAAAAGAAGCCCGGAACCATGGAATTTAGACGAAGGACATGAGCCAAGATGGGAATACACTTACGGACTCGTTCTTATGGCGATTCTCGATGTCTGGAAAGTGAATAGTGATAGTTTACTCTTTCAGTATGCTCAATCTTATTATGATCATTTTATCGACGATAGTGTTGAAATCAAGACATATCGTATGGATGAATTCAATATAGACAGGATCAATTCGGGTAAAGCATTGTTTCTGTTGTTTCAGCAAACCGGGATCGAAAAATATGAAAAAGCGATTCATCGTTTGCGAAATCAAATGAAATTGCATCCGCGGACTATCGAAGGCGGATTTTGGCATAAGAAAATCTACCCGCATCAAATGTGGCTCGACGGAATTTACATGGCGTCACCTTTTCTCGCTCAATATGCTAAAACATATTGTGAAAAGGAATTATTCGACGACGTTGCCAATCAAATCATCCTTATGGAAAAACATTCACGAGACACAAAGACAGGATTGCTCTATCACGGATGGGATGAAAGTCGTACTCAGCGCTGGTCTGATCCGACAACCGGCTGTTCTCCAAATTTCTGGGGAAGAAGTATGGGATGGTACGCGATGGCTTTAGTCGATGTACTCGATTACTTACCAAGCGATCACCCGAAAAGACCTGAAATCGTTGCAATTCTGAATCGCCTATGTCAGGCAATAACGAATTTTCAGGACAAGAAAACGGGATTGTGGTATCAAATCGTCGATCAGCCGGAAAGAGAAGAAAATTATCCAGAGTCATCGGCTTCCTGTATGTTTGTCTATGCTCTTGCAAAAGGTGTTCGTCTGGGATATTTGGACAGATACTATCTTAAAAATGCATTGAAAGGGTATGAGGGAATTCTAAAATATTTCATTATCAGCGATTCGACGGGGAATATTACGATTCAATCCGGATGCGCGGTCGCTGGATTGGGCGGAGAGCCATATCGCGACGGTTCGTATGCCTATTATGTTCATGAAAAAGTACGCGATAACGATCCAAAATCTGTCGGAGCGTTTATTCTTGCAAGTCTTGAAATCGAACGTATAACGTTCGATGCTAAACAGAAAAGTGAGTAATACCAAATAATGAATAGATATATCTCATCGTTGAGCCGAAACAGAATTCTTCTAATCCTGCTGACTATAACTGCGTTATCGGTCTTTTCCTGCTCCGTTATAACACATTCCGGATGGGATAAAGTGCCGGATATTCTCAGCCAGATTGTTCCGCCGATATTTCCAGATAAGAATTTTCCGATAACAGTATACGGTGCGGTCGGCGACGGGAAAACTGACTGTTCGGATGCAATCAAACAAGCAATTGAGGCTTGTCATCTGGCTGGAGGTGGTCGAGTTATTGTTCCAGCCGGAACATTTTTAACCGGTGCCATTCAATTAAAAAGCAACGTGAATCTCTATATCGATCGAAGTGCGACTCTTCTGTTTAGTAAAGATACGAAAAAATATCTTCCAGTTGTTTATTCGCGGTTTGAAGGCGTTGAATGTATGAATTATTCACCTTTCATTTATGCCTATGAGCAGGAAAATATTGCCATTACGGGATTAGGAATCATCGACGGACAAGCCGGCAATGATGCATGGTGGAGTTGGGCGGCAAAACCAGAATTCGGTTGGAAACAAGGAATGCCAAACCATGATCAGGATCGCAATACATTGATGGAAATGGCAGAGAGAAATATTCCGGTTGCAGAACGAATATTTGGCGATGGACATTATTTACGTCCCAGTTTCATCCAATTTTATAAATGTAAAAATATCCTTATTGAGAGTGTTACACTCAAACGTTCACCCATGTGGGAAATTCATCCGGTTCTTTGTCAAAATGTGACTATCCAGAAAGTTATAATTAACTCGCACGGTCCGAATAATGACGGCTGCGATCCGGAAAGCAGTAAGAACGTTCTAATTAAAGGATGTTATTTCGATACCGGAGACGACTGTATCGCGATTAAATCGGGAAGAAATGGCGATGGACGCCGCATCAATGTCCCGAGTGAAAATATCATCATTCAAGATTGTACGATGCGTGATGGTCACGGTGGCGTGGTTATCGGTAGTGAAATGTCTGGAAATTGCCGAAATATTTATGCTGAAAATTGCCGGATGGATAGTCCGAATCTGGATCGTGCGCTTCGTATCAAAACCAATTCACTTCGTGGTGGGATTGTTGAAAATATCTATATGAGAAATGTGACCGTTGGAAAAGTCAGCGACGCAGTCGTTTGGATTTATTTTCATTACTCGGAAGGTGACGTTGGAAATCATACCCCTGTGGTCAAAAATATTTACGTCGAAAACGTCACAAGCCAAAAAAGCCAATATGCTCTTATGCTGGATGGATATGAACGGTCACCGATTCGAAACGTCCACATTGAAAAATGCCGATTTTATGGTGTAGAAAAGGGAAATATTCTGCGCCATGTCGAAGATTTGAAAATGAAGGATGTACAAATCAACGGACAATTGCAGTAACGCCGGGCATAGAGACGGCTCAGACGGATGAGCGATATGTTCTGGCAGAAACAATTCAGATTTTTGGTTTTCATCACTGTCTTTGTGTGTTTATCTATAACCGTCTTTTCCCAACAACTCGCTTTCCCAACAGCCGAAGGATTTGGCCGATTAACGACCGGCGGGCGTGGTGGTACAGTTAAATTTGTTACGAA
>JAQUKI010000212.1 GCA_028719225.1 Fidelibacterota bacterium
TGCTTTCTGGCAGCAAGACGAGTTGGAAAATCCGGGAAGGTCATTTGTGTCGATATGACGCCGGAAATGATTGAAAATGCGCGTGCTAACGCGCTCAGAGCGCACTTTGAAAATGTCGAATTCCGGTTGGGTGAAATCGAGCATTTACCGGTTGCAGACAATTCTGTCGATATTATCATTTCAAACTGCGTCGTCAATCTTGTACCGGATAAACGGCAAGTATTCAACGAAGCGTTTCGTGTTCTAAAACCGGGTGGCCGCCTGATGATTTCGGACATTGTTTTATTGCGTGAACTTCCGGCAGTAATACGGGAATCTATCATGTCATATGTCGGTTGTGTGGCCGGAGCAGTTCTTAAAGAAGACTATTTATCGATGCTTCGATCGGCAGGATTTTCCAAGATTGAAGTTGTGGATGAAATTATTTATCAAATGGAATATCCGGTTGAGGAATTGAACATCGCGCCTGTAATTTCCAAAGCGAACATTTCTGCTGAAGAACTTAAAGAAATTACCAACTCGGTTGTGAGTATCAAAGTCAAAGGTATGAAGGAATAGCGTCCACGAAAGAGACGAAAACGGACGAAATGCAATTCAGTTAGAATTTCTGTTTTCTCCGCGTTCTCAGTGATTTTTACGGTGAATTGAAATTACTTTTCTTTAGGCGAGAAGTGTTTCCGGACAAACTCGTCCAGTAATCGCATCGCCTCGTCTTTACATTTTCCGCAGACGGTTCCGAGTTTCGTCATCTCCTGAAGTTCGATGTAAGTTCGTGCGCCTTCGAGAACCGCGTTTTCGATTTCCTGATCGGTGACGTTCATACATTGACAAACGATTCGCGCTTCTTCGATCTCGATCTTATCGTTCATACCGTTTCGCCGGTAATAATCGTTGATAGCGGCTCTGAGCGCTTTGTCGCCGAGAACGGAGCAGTGGATTTTGTGTTCCGGCAATGAACCAAGTCCTTTTACGACATCTTTGGGTGTGAGATGATAAGCTTCATCCAGTGTCATTCCTTTGATCATTTCGGATAAAACGGACGTACTGGCAATCGCGCTGGCACATCCATAGGTCAACCAACGACAATCTTTGATAGTATTTTTTTCCTTATCGACCTGAATCAGCATCATCATCTGGTCGCCGCATTTGATGTTCCCGGTAATGCCTTTGCCATCTTCCTGAAAATTCTCGTTGTCTTTCAGGATGTTTTTTGGATTCATAAAATGTTCTTTAACTGTGTCGCTATATAACCAATTAGGTAAATTGTTCATTTGACATTCCTTCCGTAAATCGTTGACATTGAGCGGATTTTGCGGATAACTTCCTCCAACGTTTTAACGACATAATGCATTTCTTCGGCGGTATTTTCGCGTCCGAGACTGATACGAACCGAACCGTGAGCGCGTTCCGCCGATAACCCGGTTGCCAGTAAAACATGTGATGGATCGAGTGAACCGGATGCGCATGCCGAGCCGGTAGAGACTTCAATTCCTGCCAAATCCAGATAAAGGAGAATGGATTCGCCTTCTGCGCCATCGAAAGAAACATTCAATGTTCCAGGCAGACATTCGGTGGGATGACCGTTGAATTTGATATCCGGAATGCTTTTTTCGAAACCTGTACGAAGAATTTTCTTCAACTCAAGCAGGCGTTTTCCTTCCGATTCCATTTCAATTACACGCATTTCGATTGCTTTTCCGAATCCGACAATACCAAGAGTGTTTTCTGTCCCGGCGCGTCGTCCCATTTCCTGATGACCGCCTCGAATGAGCGGACAAAACGGAATTCCGTGTTTGATATAAAGCGCACCGATACCTTTTGGTCCGTACATTTTATGTCCGGATATCGTAAGAAAATCAACATTCAGATCTTTCACATCAACCGGAATTTTTCCAACTGCCTGAACGGCATCCGTATGAAAGAGAGAATCGTTTTTATGGGTGATTTCGGCGAGCGTTTTAATGTCCTGAATAGTTCCGATCTCGTTATTTGCCATCATGATAGAAACAAGCCCGACGTTGGAATTAAGATGCTTTCGCAAGTCATCCGGATAGATTATTCCAAATTCGTCAACGTCAATGTAAGTGACAGGCGTGCCGCGCTCTTTGAGACATTTCGAGGATTCGATAATGCACGGATGTTCGATTTTAGTCGTGATGACTTCATCACGCATCTTGCGGGTCATCTGGCATTGTTTCGATGAACAACTCATCATCGAAAGAACGGTGTTATTGGCTTCCGAACCGCTGCCGACAAAGATAATTTCGTCAGGTCTGGCATTTATAAATGTCGCGATCTTTTCGCGAGCGTCCTCGACCCGTCGTCTGGCTTCTCTTCCATCCGAATGCAGGCTGGAAGGATTACCGTAAATTTCCATCATTTCAATTAGTATTTTCTTGACTTCCGGATGGAGCGGCGTCGTGGCATTATGGTCGAGATATATCGGTTTTCTGTTCATTAAATCCTCAGTTCAACGTATCAATAAACGACGGATAAACTTAATTGATTGAGGTAAAAATAAAAAGGGCAAACCCGAATATTCGGGTTTGCCCTTTTGAAAACGATCTAATTATGATATTAGATCAGCTTCTTGCCACGAGGAGTATAGGTCGTGTGCAGAAGTTTATGACTGAGATGACCGCACGGCCCGTCCGTTAGAAATTCTTTGTAAATTCGCGCTACGGCGGGATTTTCGTACGATTTGCGAACCGTGCTCCGTTCGTCTTCGGAGTAGATCGCTTTGGCGCGAGCCGCACGTATCTTTTCGTCCGTCGGAATCGGCATACCGCCGCCGCCGAGGCATCCGCCCGGGCAAGCCATGAATTCTATGAAATGACATTCGCTGAACTTTCCGCCCGCCTTGATGTTTTCCAGAACTTTCTTGGCGTTTGCGGTTCCATGTGCGACGGCGACTTTCAGCGTTGCGCCTTTTAACCAGTCCCAGTTTGGAAGTAAGTGTGCCAGAATTTCAGGAACCGGACCTACTTTCGTGATTGGCAATTCGGCGTATTTAACACCTTCGAAACCGCGTACCGGAATGACATTCGCCTTTTCAAACAGATTCTCGATCTTTTCACCGGTAACGAGATCATAAACCGTGCGGATCGCAGATTCCATCACGCCGCCGGTCGCTCCGAAAATAACGCCGGAACCGGTTTCTTCACCAAAGGGATCGTCGAATTCGGATTTTGCCATATTCGGCAGATCGATACCGGCCTCCTTGAACATCTGCGCCAGTTCGCGCGTCGTCAAACCGTAGTCGATATCTTTAAAACCGGAGTCGTTCATTTCCGGACGGTTGCATTCGAACTTTTTCGCTGTGCAAGGCATTAGCGCAACGGTTACGATGTCGGCCGGATCGATATTATGCATCTTGGCATAATAGGTTTTGATGATGGCGCCGAACATCTGTTGCGGACTCTTGGCGGAGGAAACGTATTCCAGCATTTCCGGATAGAAATGTTCAATATATTTTACCCATCCCGGCGAGCAAGAAGTAAATTGCGGGAGAGCGACTTGCTCTTTGAGGACGAGCGCTTTAAAAAGCCGTTTGATAAGTTCTGTTCCTTCTTCGAGAATGGTCAGATCGGCTGTGAAATTTGTGTCGAAAACTTTATCGAAACCGCAATAACGCATCGCCGTGTTCATTTCACGCGTCAACGGAGTTCCCGGTTCGAGGCCGAAACATTCGCCGATCGCAGAACGCGGAGCGGGAGCGGTTTGAATGACGACATGTTTTGTCGGATCGTCAATTGCCGCCCAAATGGCATCTGACGGATCATTGGCGTGAAGAGCGCCGGTCGGACAACGATTGATGCATTGACCACAATTGATGCAGATCAGTTCCGCCATCGGATTTTCCATGAAAGTTCCGATATGTGTTTCGGCGCCTCGGTCGAAAGCCTCGTAAACGCCGACTTCCTGAAGATCGATACAAGTGCGGACACAACGACGACATAAAATACATTTGTCCATGTCACGGACGATCGCATAACTGGAATTATCACGTCCATAAGTCGGCTTATCGACGTGTCCGAAGCGGTAGAAATCGACGCCATATTCTTTTGCCAATTGCTGGAGTTCGCAGTTATTGTTACGAACACAGGCATAACATTCACCATAGTGTTTCGAAAGCATAAGGTCGAGAATGTGTCGTCTCGCCTGACGTACTTTTCGTGTATGCGTGTGAATAAC
>JAQUKI010000213.1 GCA_028719225.1 Fidelibacterota bacterium
CGGGAAGGACGATGATTCCATGAGAATAATTCACACGGTCGTCATTGCGGGAAAGTAATACTGGTAGAACCATTTCGAGCGGTGAATCCGTATATTCGCCTTTCATGCCTGTAAATGATTCCCATCAGCCGATCATCAGAAGCGAACCGCCTGTATCGACCCATTCACAGATTTCGTATAATTGGCCGTTTGTAAAATTAGCGCGCGGATAATCGCTGAGAATGATCAACCGATAGCGGTTCAAATCGATGTTGCCGGGAAATGCGGATGTTGACGGAAGGTAATCGAAAGCGTACTTTTGATCGAATAGGATCGAGGAAAGATAAACCGCCGCTCGGTCGAGATCGTCATCGCCGCAATAGAGGATGCGATTTCCGGTTTCCGGACTTTGAATCTGTTTAATCGTGCTGACATCGTTCATCGGAAAATCTCCCGTATCGTGTCAATCGTTGTCCGTTAGAATTCTGCCGTGTGATTTTCAGGATGATAGAAAGCCATATCGACGGATTTGAAGAACTCGACAGGTCCTCCGTTCTTGAGATTTTCAACGAGCGAAGCGATCTGTTCCTGTGATTTGTACGCGAGCACACCTTCGAGTTTTTTCTGGAAGATCAGATCGTCGGCAAGGACTTTAATAGTCGGAGGTGTCGCGAAATCACAATAAACGGAAAATTCATATGCCCACGGAACATTTTTCAGTGCAGGACCGAGTTCAGGCCAGATGTTGCCGCCGGCATGAAAGAGTGAAATGAGCATTTCCTGATAAATGATTTTGTGATCGGGATGCAAATCGGCGCCGGTTGGTAGAAAAACACGCGTCGGAGTCACTTTTCGTAAGAAATATGTGAAAGCGTTTTGAAGACCCGTATAACCTTTGATCTCGGGATCGTCGTTTTTTGCTTTCCGGCGGCCAATGTAAGAATTCGTATCACAGTCGGGAATATTTGCAAAGAAGATATTTTCTTCGGGGAGGCCTAAAATGCGGAAAGAATCCAAAGTTTCTTTTTTCCGGACTTGGCTGATCGTGTGTTCCTGTTCGGCATTGCAATAACCCATACGTCCGTCTGTTGCGACAAGAGCGAAAACATCGACGTTATTTCTAAGCGCTGCCTGAAGCAGAAGCCCCGAGCCAAGGATAATATCGTCGTCATGCGGACCGACAAACAGCCATTTTTCACCAACGCGCCATGTTGAAAATATCTCATTGAGGTCTTCGGTAATGACCATCCCTCGTTTTGTTCTACGATAGTACTTCATTGATTCTCCCAAAATAAGTTAAACGTTTCGTTTTGCTATTGGATTGCCTGCAACTGAGTAGGAAGTTCCGGTTATCCAAAAGCGGCAACCATTTCAGAATGGAATTCTCTCTGGTTAAAAAGCGGCGGAAATATAGTCATTTCAGAGGTTTTTTTCAAAACATAAAACTGGAAAACAGTCGAGAGACTATAATTTTCCAATCAATTGGAAAATTCGACTCATGTAACATCTTTTGCATATCCAGATTGCATGTATTAATTTACACCACCTCTTCGGGGCAGGGCGTAAGTCCCTACCGGCGGTCAAAGTCCGCGAGTCCTTGAAAAATGGGACAGAGCCTGTGAAATCCGGGCACCGACGGTAAGAGTCCGGATGAAAGAAGAGTTTCAAAGTCCCGAGAGAATCGGGATTTTTTTATGGTGATGCACGAAAAATGGATGAAAAGAGCGCTGGAATTAGCGGAAAACGGACGCGGATGGACGAGTCCGAATCCGGAGGTTGGCGCTGTTCTCGTTAAAGACGGCCAAATCGTTGGCGAAGGATTTCATCATTTATTCGGAGCGCCGCACGCGGAAATCGAAGCCATTCGTAACGCTGGTGAAAACGTCGCCGGTTCAACGCTTTATGTGAGTCTTGAACCGTGTTGTTATTTCGGGAAGACGCCGCCGTGTGTCGAGACAATTATCCGATCCGGTATTCATGAAGTCGTTGTCGCTACCATCGATCCGAACCCGAAAGTGAACGGTGAAGGAATTCGCGCGTTGAGAAATTCCGGAATTTCAGTGACCGTCGGGATTTTAGGGGGACAAGCCAAAGAATCCAACCGCGGTTTCTTTTCCATGATTCAAAAAAACAGACCGTGGGTGACACTGAAACTCGGATTGACTGCTGACGGTTTCATTGCCGATGTAACCGGCAAGAGCCGGTGGATCACTTCCAAACCGTCGCGTGTTTATGTCAAGGAACAACGCCTCAAATATGACGCGATAATGGTCGGAATGGGAACGGTTTTCAAGGATGATCCGTCATTATTACCTGAAAATCGCACGGGATATATTCCGTATCGTGTGATTCTCGACGACGTTTTGAACATGCCTTTCCGGATGAAATTGGTATCGGATGAGTATAAACAGCGAACGGTTTTGGTCGTTTCGACGGGCGAAAAAGAAGAAAAGATCAAACAGATGAAAGCGCTTGGCGTTCATGTGATTCGGACTGAGCGCAACGAATTGGGCTGGATCGATCTGAATGCGGCTCTCGAAGCGCTGGCAGGTTTTGGGATCAATTCGATTTTTTGCGAAGGCGGAGGACAGGTCGCCGGATCTCTCGTTTCCGAACGTCTGATCGATGAACTGCAAGTGTTCATAGCGCCGAAAATTCTGGGGACCGGCATTATGGCGTTCAGCGGATTGATGAAATCGCTCGACGAAGCGATCCAATTAAAATGGAATGAGCCTGTCAAAATGGGTGAAGATATTTTTATAAAAGGAACTCTTGTCTGATGTTTACCGGATTGATCGAAGAAATCGGCGAAATCGTTGGGATCACGCCAAATCCCGAGGGAAAAGTATTTTCCGTTTCTTGTCGGGTCGTGATGGACGATCTGAAGATCGGCGATAGTATTGCCGTTGACGGCGTTTGTCTCACGGTCGTCGATTTATCGAAGGATCGATTTTCGGCGCAGGCGGTTCAGGAATCGCTTCGGCGGTCAACGCTTGGAATAATCAAAACCGGCAACCGCGTGAATCTGGAACGTGCGATGGCGGCCAATGGAAGATTCGGCGGGCATTTTATTCAGGGACATGTCGATGGTATCGCGGAAATCGTTTCATGGAAATTTCAAGGAGAATCGGCGATTCTGACGATCAGAATCCCGGATGAATTTGTCCGGTTTATCGTCGAAAAAGGCTCGATCGCCATTGATGGCATCAGCCTGACTATTGCTAAAAAGGAAAGCTCGCTTGTGTCGATCGCTCTGATTCCGACAACGCTGAAAACGACGAATCTTTCTCAGAAAAAAGGCGGTGATTTCGTCAATTTTGAGATCGATCTGATGGCGAAATACGTCGATAATTTCCTGCATCCGGAAAAAAGCGTACTCACACCGGAGAAGATCAAAGAATGGGGATTTGGGAAAGGTTGAGAATATTTTCATGCCAATCCGGAACCCAAAACATGGAAGTACAATTGAAAAGGAATGAATGTAATGAAATTTAATACAGTCCCGTCAGCGGTCGAAGATATCAAGAACGGAAAGTTCGTAATTGTCGTCGATGACGAGAACCGCGAGAACGAAGGCGATTTTATTCTCGCCGCCGAAAAGGCGACGCCGGAAAGTGTGAACTATATGGCAAAATATGCGCGCGGTTTGCTTTGCGTCGGTCTGACTCAGGAGCGTGCCCGCGAACTCGATCTCGGCCTGATGGTTCAGGATAACACGGCTCTGCACCAGACGCGATTTACCGTCAGTGTCGATTTGAAAAAGGGAACGACGACGGGCATTTCTGCATTCGATCGGGCGGCGACAATTCAGGCAATTGTCGATCCAAAGACAAAAGCCGACGATCTCGGCAGACCCGGACATGTTTTTCCGATCATAGCGCGATCGGGCGGCGTACTTCGCCGAACAGGACACACGGAGGCATCCGTCGATCTGACAAAACTTGCTGGACTTCAACCGATCAGCGTCATGTGTGAGATTATGGGTGAAGACGGCAATATGGCAAGAGGCGAGGCGCTTCATAAATTGGCTAAAAGTCACGGCGTGAAGATCATCACCGTCGAGAGTATTATCGATTATCGCCGACGAACCGAACGTTACATCGAGCGTGTTTCCGAGGCGGATCTGCCGACGAACTACGGCGATTTCAAGATCATCATTTATCTCGATAAGGTGACAGAAAAGGAACACGTCGCGCTGGTACTCGGCG
>JAQUKI010000214.1 GCA_028719225.1 Fidelibacterota bacterium
AACTCCGGTCGGCCCGATCAAAATAATGTTGTTTGGAAGAATATCCTCTTTGATCTGTCCTTTCACCCGCTGGCGACGCCACCGATTTCTCAAGGCGATGGCGACGGCTTTTTTTGCTTTCGCCTGACCGATGATGTAGGCATCAAGTTCCTGAACGATTTCCCGTGGAGTTAATTCTTTTTTTCTCATAGATCTATTACCGTAAAACAGTGGTTCGTGTAAATGCAGATTTCGGAAGCGATCTGGAGCGATTCCTCGACAATTTCATGCGCTGAAAGTTCGCTGTGTTTCATCAGAGCGCGCGCGGCTGCCGTTGCAAATGCTCCGCCACTGCCGATGGCAATGATGTCGTCGTCCGGTTCGATCACGTCGCCCGTGCCGGAAATGATGAGAAGCGTCTCTTTGCTCATTACCGTCAGCAACGCTTCGAGCTGGCGCAAATATTTATCCGTCCGCCACAATTTAGCCAATTCGACAGCAGACCGGTTTAGATTACCTTTATATTTTTCGAGCATCGATTCAAATTTTTCAAACAACGTAAACGCATCCGCGGATGCGCCGGCAAAACCGACTAAAATCGTGTCGTTGTACATTTTTCGCACTTTTTTTGTGTGGTGCTTCATGATCGTTTGGCCGATAGTCACCTGGCCGTCACTGCCCATGGAAACCAAACCGTTCCGGCGCACGCCGATCACTGTCGTCGAACGAATTACTTCACGATGAACGAATTCCTGCTTTTCCATATTACCTTCCATTGTTCTATCAGAAAATGATTTCCTTGTTAAATATTCCGACGCAGACGCGCTACGGATATTTTAAGTTGCTCACGGTACTTGGCAACGGTACGTCGGGCGACGGGAAAGCCCTCCTTTTTCAGGAGTTTCGCCAGTTGATCGTCGCTATAAGGTCGTTGTTTGTTTTCCGCTTCGACGATCTCTTTTAATTTTTCTTTGATGATTCGCGTCGAGACTTCCTCGCCGTCCCCATCTTTCATACCTTCATTAAAAAAATATTTCAATTCGTAAATGCCGGACATTAGCTGAACATATTTCCCGTTCGTAACGCGGCTGATTGTCGAAATGTCCATATTGACTTCTTCGGCGATATCTTTGAGGATCATCGGCTTTAACGGTTTTTGAGTATCCTCAAAAAATTCACGTTGTTTGGCGATGATGGCTTTCATGACGCGGATCATGGTCATGCGTCGTTGTTGAATCGCCTGAATGAACCATTTCGCAGAGTCGATTTTCTTTTTTAAATACGCCTTGGCATCTGCTGTCGTCGTAGAACCATTAGAGACCATATCCACATAAGCGGAACTGATATGGAGTTCGGGAACGCGCGAATCATTTACCTCGACGATAAATTCTCCGTCGATCTTTTCGACAGTCAAATCCGGAACGATGTAGCGCGGTTCCGCACTGGTCAACGAAGTGCCCGGTCTTGGATTCAATCGGATGATCATTTCCTTCGCCGAATGCATTCGTTCCTGATTCCAGCCAATCGTTTTCATGATGATCGCGAACCGTTTATTGGCAAAATCGTCGAAGAAATCGCGAACGATTATCGCCGCATCCTCGGAATTCGGGATTTGTTTCAATTGGATAAGAAGACATTCGTTCAGGTCGCGCGCACCGATTCCCGGCGGGTCGAATTGCTGAATCTGTCTGAGAACGTTTAATGCTTTCTGATCCGGTGCGCCTAAACCATACGCAATATTTTCGATTGGAACTGTTAAATAGCCGCGGTCGTCGATGTTCCAGATGATCTCGGAAGCGATTTTTTCCTCGATCTCGTCAAAATTCATCAACTTGACCTGTTCGAAAAGATGATCAACCAGTCCTCTGGGGGAAGGCTGGACGTAGCGGCCTTGTTTGACGTTGTGATCGTACTCCTGTTTCGGCTCATAATCGTCGTTGTGAGGAAGAATGGAATCCCAGTCGATCTCGTCTTTTTCATTGGACTCCTTTTCCGACGCCGGTTCGGTGGATTCTTCCGGATATTCGGGTTCGACCTCCTCCAAAACAGGATTCTGTTCAAGTTCCTGCGTGACTCTCGATTCGAGCGCAAGCGTCGTCAGTTGTAGAATCGTGGATTGAAGAATTTGCTGAGGCGTGAGCCGAAGTTCTTGCGAAAGTTTCTGTACCTGTGATTGGCTCAGCTGCATCATCTGTCTAATTTAAAACTGTCGCCTAAATAGAGCCGTTTCGCATCCTCGTCATTCGCCAGAAAATCGGAAGTCCCGGATTTTAGAATGTTGCCTTCGAACATGAGATATGCGCGATCGGTAATCGACAGCGTCTCATGAACGTTGTGATCCGTGATGAGGACGCCGATATTGCGGGATTTCAGATTGACGACGATTTTCTGAATATCTTCCACGGCGATCGGATCGACGCCTACGAATGGTTCGTCGAGAAGAATAAAATCGGGATTGGTCACCAAAGCGCGAGTAATTTCCGTCCGTCGTCGTTCACCGCCCGACAGCGTATAGGCTTTGCTTTTTCGGAATTTACGGATATTCAATTCATCTAAAAGTGATTCCAGCCGATCGTTTCGCTCCTGTTTAGAAATGTCCAGTGTTTGCAAGACCAGCATCAGGTTTTGTTCGACGGTCAGTTTTCGAAAGACTGATGGCTCCTGCGCTAGATAACCGACACCGAGTTGCGCACGGCGATACATTGCCAGTTTGGTGATTTCCATTTCGTTGATAAAAACTTTACCGCCGGTCGGCCTGATCATTCCGGTAAACATGTGAAAAGTGGTGGTTTTCCCGGCGCCGTTCGGTCCCAGTAATCCGACGATCTCGCCTTTGGCGACCTGGATCGAAACACTGTTGACGACTTTTCGCTTGCCGTATGTTTTACTCAGCGCTTCACCGCGAAGTATTTTCTTTTCGGACGAGACGGATGATGTTGTTTCGGTATTAATCGTTGAACTCCCTTTCCGTTACGCCGGTCGGCTTGCGGATGATCCAGTTTTTAAGATCGGAATCGGACTCGAATCCGACGCCGTTCAGCGTATCCTGTTCGGTAATAAATGTGATGAATCCATCGGATAAAATCCGTTCTCTCTCATGATTCCATTTAAGTTCCTGCGTATAGAGCGTCACACCGCTGTCCGATACAACAACGACATCGCCTTTGGCAATCAGATCGTTAGTGCTTTCATAGACGATCGCCGTTTTGGATTTCAGGTGTGAGAGGTGTCGTTCTTCGTTGTTGAAGAAATCGATCTCGACGTTTTCATCCATCGAAATATAGGCCATGTTATTGTATTTCGTCAGATGTCCGGCATCGACAAGCGCACGTTTCTGTCCGTCTTTTGTCAGCGTGATCTGAGACGACCAGCTTTCCTGATCGGGATATTGTCTTTCAGGTCCGCTTGGTTGCTCTTCGGTCATTTTTGAGCAACCGGCCAGGTAAACCAAAATCACGGGCAGAACAAGCAGTTTCTTCAAGATAAAATCCCGTATCGTAAAATATCGTGGATATGAATGATACCAATAGGTCTGCCCGTCTTTTCTTTAGTATAAACGAACAGGTTCGTGATCGCATGTTCTTCCATCAGGTGAAGCGCGTCGATCGCAAGGCAATTCGATTCGATCCATTTCGGATTCTTTGACATGATATCTTTGGCGACCTTATTCAGAAAATTGCTTCGTTTTTCCAGCATACGCCTTAGATCGCCGTCGGTGATGACACCAATCAGATTTTCGCTTTTGTCCAAAACGCCGACGATTCCAAATCCTTTTTTCGTCATAATATAAAGCGACTGTTTGACATCGTCGCCGGCGGAGACCAATGGAACCTGATCGCTTTTATGCATAAGGTCTTCGACGGTAGTCAGCAGTCTTCGTCCCAGCGAGCCACCCGGATGAAAAGCCGCAAAACCGTTTTGGTCGATCTCTTTCTTCGTCATCAGCGCAATAGCGAGCGCATCGCCCATCGCTAACGTAACGACAGTACTTGCCGTCGGAACCATATTCAGAGGATCGGCTTCCTTTTCGACCTGCGTGCTTAAAACAATGTTGCATTTTTTCGCCAGTGTCGAATTGGTACTGCCAAGCAATCCGATGATCGGAACGGCATTTTTTTTCAAAAAAGGAACGAGGTGAACGACTTTGTCGGTTTCGCCGCTATTGGAAATGAGGATCACTGTATCGTTCTTGGAAATTC
>JAQUKI010000215.1 GCA_028719225.1 Fidelibacterota bacterium
CGAAACGCTGGAGGCTGCTATCGGCGCCGGTATCAGCGTTTTCGGTGAAAACCGCGTACAGGAGGCCGCGATAAAGATTGAATTCTTCCAAAAAAATCCTGTTATTGAATGGCACATGATCGGCCATCTTCAAACGAATAAAGCTAAAAAAGCTGCCAAACTTTTTAACGTCATCCAGTCGGTTGACTCGTTCCGTTTGGCGCAATTGCTTTCGGATGAAGGCGTCCGGCTCAATCGGACGATTCCGATCTTGCTGGAAATCAACACGTCCGGCGAATCGGCGAAATCCGGGATGACGCCCGGCGCTCTTTTTCCGACGCTGGATGAAATTGCCGTCCTGGCGAATCTTACCGTTTCCGGACTGATGACCGTCGGACCGTTGACGGAAGATGTCAATCAAATCCGACACGCATTTCGTAAACTCAAAAAACTGTACGATGTCGCTCGCGAAAAATCTTATCCAAATTGCCGATTCGATTGGCTTTCGATGGGAATGTCCGGTGATTTTGAAATCGCTATCGAAGAAGGATCGAACATGATCCGCATCGGACGGGCGATTTTCGGAAAGAGAGGTGTTGCATGATTCAACCTCGGGACATTCTGGAGCGGGAATTTAAAAAATCTTTCCACGGCTATGATCCCGTTGAAGTTCGCTACTTTTTGCAACTATTGGCCGAAGAGATCGAGAACTTAAATGGCCGGGTTCGGGAACTTGAACCACTGGAAAAAGAGATCGATGCTATTCGTGCAATTCAGCCAGAAAAGATATTGCAGGAAGCTGCGAAAAAAGCCGAGCAGACGATCCGTGATGCGGAGGATATAGCACATAGCGCTCTTCAGGGCGCAACCGCCGAAAAGGAAAAGATCGAAACGGAAATTCAGCGTTTAAAACATCAACGCAATAAACTAATCCGCCAGTTAGAAAGCGTCCATAAAAATCAGGCGAAAGTCATCGAATTTTTAACAGGCGACGACGACAAAACCGACAATAACGAACAAAATATCAGTTAATGTTTGGGAGAAATGGTCATGGCAACACTTTACACTGAAATTATCAGTAATATCGCAGGATCGAAATCCGCCAGGTTTGCAGCGATTGTCTCGGCGAAAGCGGTGCCGACGAGTTATTTCGACAACAACAATTTGTCTCCAATTTTCCGAAATCCGGAAGTAAGTGCTTGGGAAGATCTAACAACGAACACGTTGATAATACAGACCGCGAAATCCGGCGATCCCGTCGTTTGGCGGGAATCGGTTTGGGCTTGTGTTCGTCTTGGCGTGAAAGAGATTTTGTTCGTCGGCAGTGGAATTTCTACCGAAGACAAGACATCTTTTAATGGTTGCATCGTGATAAATCATGTGAATGTTTCAGGAGAAAATCCACTGATCGGCCCGAACGACGATTCTTTTGGCCCGCGATTTCCCGATATGTCGAATCTTTATCCTTCGTTGATAATGGCCAATCTGAAAAATTGTTCGCTTGGTGCGAAATTGACCGAAGGTTGTTTATTGGTTTGTTACGGTGAAAATGCCGAGACCGCTCTCGAAAAGCGCATTGCCGGACGCCCTGAAATCAAAGTCATCTCGCGAGATGTCGCATTTGGAGCTATCGCCGCCAAACATGCAGGAATTCCATCCGCAGCGGTTGTCTTTTATCCAAAGATCAACCCGGAAATTGTTATCGGCTTAATTCGGGAATTTTTTCTAAAGAAACGCTGACAGCGACACGATTTCGTGCCGACGCAAAGAAAATCCATAAAATCATTTCTAATTGTCTTCTTTTTTAGGTTATATTTTTATCCTGAAATGATGCTGGTTGGTTTTTAGAGAGGAATTGTTGGGTAAAAAAAGACTGATTCTGATTTTGGTTTGTGTTGCACAGCTCTTTATGCGCGCCGAAAGTGCTCAGAACGTGGATCGGATTTTCGCGGATAAAGATACCGCACGGGTTTGGATCTACATTCGCAAGGATTCCTTAACGGAAAATCGGCGGCAGCCGGATATTTGTTCAGATCGGACACAGCGACGCCTTCAAAAAACGGGCTTGTCCGTTACAGAAGATTTTGTCCCGGACGAAACTTTTCGCAAGATGCTTTCCAAACACGTAACGACCATCCGGCACTATTCTAAAATCCTATGTGCGTATAGTTGCGAGGTTACCAGATCGCAATACGAGGAACTTGTGGGCTTGCCGGAAATCGACTCGATCGCTCCGGTCGGCGTTTATAAAAAGTCTGCCGATCTTGAAAAAATTGTAAATGATGATAAAACCCTTGGCCGAATATCAAGCAACGCCGAAGATTATGGCGGTTCTTACCAACAACTCGTACAGTTGAACATACCCGCCGTTCACGATTCCGGTTTGACGGGAAAAGGCATCCGTATTGCAATTTTCGATACCGGTTTCAATAAAGATCATCCGGCGTTTCAGCGCATTATCGATGAAGGACGGCTGATTGCTGAATACGATTTTATTTTCAACGACGAGAATGTTCAGGATACAGATTCAGCCGATACGACAAGCGAGGGCAATCAGGGCGGTCACGGAACATCGGTTTGGAGCGAGATCGGCGCTTACGTTCCCGGCACGATGATCGGCGCGGCCTATCGGGCAGAGTTTCTTTTGGCCAAAACCGAACGTCTGGGTTCCGAAACGAGCGCTGAAGAAGACAATTATGTAGCGGCGATCGAATGGGCTGACAAACTTGGCGCCGATGTGATTTCAACATCGCTTGGTTACCGCGAATTTGATAATTTCGCTTACTCATTCGAAGATTTGGATGGTGAAACCGCTGTGACAACGAAAGCGGTCAATTGGGCGTTTCGACGCGGAATCATCGTTGCCGTTGCCGCCGGAAATGAAGGAAACGATCCGCATTATCCCGACGGCGGGATCGGTTCACCAACAGATGCATTTGGTGCGTTGAGCGCGGGTGCCGTTGATGGTAATGGTGTTATCGCCGGATTTTCTTCGCATGGCCCGACGGCAGACGGGCGAATCAAGCCGGATTTGTGTGCAAGAGGCGTTTCCGCTTATTTGGCAAATGGATATTCTTCTGGTTTTGGAACCGGAAATGGAACATCGTATGCGACACCACTCATTGCCAGTTCCGCGGCGTTGGTTCTGGAAAAAAATCCGGACTGGTCTCCCGCAGAAGTTATTCTTGCTTTAAAAAAATATGCCAGTCGCGCGGATGTGCCGGACGATCGTTATGGCTGGGGCATTCCGAATGTTTGGAAAACGATATTTCTGGGCGATACGCTGGATTTTCCAGATTTTGAACTGACCGACAACCAGATTCTTTGCTATCCAAATCCTGCCGCCGTTTCTACCAACATGTTCTTCAAATGGGACAATCTAAAACCATCGCCGGAATCGGCGAAACTGGAAGTTATCGATATGACGGGCAAGATTGTTTGGTCCCAAAAAATTCCTGTTAAATGGGAAGGCATACGGGAAACGATACCGTGGAATCTACTTTCCGGTTCCGGATTGCCCGTTTCTTCCGGCATCTATTTTGTCCGGCTGACCCGGAAAGATCACGTCCAGTGCGGACGAATGACGGTTTTAAGATAAATTGTTCGTATCTGCCGCTGACAACCATTATATAAGAAGGCTATCTAAGAAGAAGTTTTGAGGTCATATGGAAAAAGAAGAGATAGACTTGATCAAAAGAATTCAGAGCGGAGAGAAAATGGCGTTTCAACAGGTAATGAGCCGGTACGGCGACAAGGTGATGGGCCTTGCGTATCACTTTACCCGGAACACGCAGGACGCCGAGGATTTGTATCAGGAAACGTTTATTAAGGTTTACCGAAACATCGAAACTTTTCGGTTTGAGAGCGAATTCTTCACGTGGATTTACCGGATTCTGACAAATCAGGCATTCAATTTTTACCGTAAGAATAAGCGTATGACAATTGCCGATCCGGGTGAAGACGATTATCTCTGGGATACACTCCCGTCCAACGACGAAGAAGCCGATCAGGAAACACTCAGTTCATCGCTTCGCGGGCAGATAGACTGCGCGCTGAAAAAATTGTCTGCCCAACAGCGGATAGTTTTCATCCTCAAACACATCGAAGGAAAAAAAATCAAAGATATTTCCGTGTTGCTCGATTGCACGGAGGGCACCGTCAAACGATATTTATTTAGAGCAA
>JAQUKI010000216.1 GCA_028719225.1 Fidelibacterota bacterium
GTTTTTAAACCGTTGCATCTTTATGGTTCATCTGAAAAAATGGAAATCACCGAATGCGCATGGAAACGTCAGATTTCTATACCGTTTTTCCCATTGATGTCAGACGAAGAAATTGTTCTTGTTATTTCAAGAATTAATTCTACATTTTCGGTAAAATGATGAATGAGCGAAAACGATTAGCATTTCGACTTCTGGTACTACCATTTCTGGCAGCGATCTTGTTGCCATACTCAATGAAGCGGTGGATGTTCGATCATAACTTTTCGATCTTTTATTTTCTACTCGTTTCGTCGGGAATAAGTTTCGGATTAATTCCCGTGATGTACAAATTAGGTATGGCGATGGATATCACGGATCATCCGGGCGGACGCCATACACACAAACACATAACGCCAAGAACCGGCGGTATCGCCATATTCATCACATTTATCATCACACTAAATCTGGTCATCGATCCTCCACGCGAATTTCAAGGGCTTTTCTGGGCGTCGTGTATTATGGCATTTATAGGCATTGTCGATGACATTAAAAGTCTTCCGGCAACCGTAAAGATGCTCGGACAGATTATAGCCGTCACCGTCCTGATCTGGTACGGATTTACATTCTCCTTTTTACCGGATACGTTCATCGGAAATACAGTAGAAATTTTATTGACCTACCTGTGGATTTTAGGAATCGTGAACGCATTCAATTGTTTAGATGGAATGGACGGATTAGCGGCCGGTGTCGGAATTATCATTTTAGGATTCTTTTCATGGATCGCCTATTCCGTTGGAGATATGTTCTTAATGGTCGTCAGCATAATTTTGTTAGGCGCAATACTCGGTTTTCTCCCATACAATTTTCGAGTTCGGAATAAAGGACTGATTTTTTTAGGCGACACCGGAAGTACATTCATCGGCTTTACAATTGCCGCGTTGTCGATCTATGGCAACTGGGGTCAGGATAAAAGCGTCGATATGATCATTCCGGTTTTATTGCTTGCCGTTCCCATCACGGATATGGTGATGACCACGGTCATTCGGACTACGCGCAAACAAGTACGGTCGTTACGTGAATTGATGGCTTACGCGGGAAACGATCATTTCCATCATCGGCTTCAACAATTAGGTATTCAACCGAAACAAACCGTGATAGTAATATATCTGTTAACAATCGTTATGGGACTTATTTCGCTTTTACTGAAACATGGTGACTTCGCCTCCAGTTTGATTTCACTTGCTATTGGCATCATCATCTTCTACATGATCGTTGCCTTCATGCTTCACGCTGATAAAGAAAAAAAACAGGTCGAAAAAAAATGATTTCATTACAAACCACAATTATATTAATTTTGGTGCACTATGTATAATGAATACTGGAAGTTTACAGAGAAACCTTTTGAAAATTCGCCAGATCCGAAGTTTCTATTTCATTCTGCACAGCATGATGAAGCCCTTATGCGTTTACTCTACGCAATCCAGAGTTCCAAAGGCGCCGCGCTGTTAACGGGCGAATACGGATGCGGAAAAACCCTTCTTATGCATACAATCGTCTCCGAGCTGTCCTCCGGTCAGTTCAGCATCGCCTATTTGACAAATCCGCGATGGAATGCCAGCGAACTGATTCAGGAAATTCTATATCAGTTGGAGATCAGTTCCGATCCCTCTTCACGAATCAAGATGCTTCATGATTTGAACGATTTTTTATTCAACAACATTCGGAATAAAAAACACACGATTATTATCGTCGATGAAGCGCAGATCATTTCCGATGTGGATACTTTTGAAGAACTCCGACTTCTCCTGAACTTCCAACTGAACGACCGTTTTTTAATTTCTCTTTTCCTTGTTGGACAACCGGAATTGAATGACATCGTTAAAACGATACCACAGCTAAATCAGCGAATCGCCATTCGCTATCATCTGAATCGTTTTTCAGAAGCCGATACCAAAACATACATCAACTATCGATTGAAAATCGCCGGCAGGATAGAACCGATTTTCACCGATGGCGCATTCCATGAAATATATCTGTACACCAATGGAACACCGCGAGTTATCAATAATATTTGTGATCTCAGTTTAGTCGTCGGTTTTGGAAAACATGTACCGATCATCGACGAAAATGTCGTCCGAGGAATCATCGAATCGGAAGGTAAATAATATGGTCCGAATGCGGGACATTCTTAAATCTTATGATGATCTTCAGAAAGAGTCAAATACTGAAGCGCGACCAGTCCAACCAAAACCGCAACAAACTCACGATACGGAATCGCAATTTTCGGGTATAGGCGGTCTCGACGCCATTCGAAAAGCAATTCAGAAAAACCTACAGACAGGCGAATCCGGTCAAATATTCGCTACCAGATCCAAATCCGAACCGGTAGCAACGGCAAACCCTTCAATTCCACCGGATGTCACACCTTCTCAACCACCATTGCCGCCCAAACAGGAACCGGCATTTGTTGTTCCTCCAACTCCCGTTCAAACGGTTCAAACCATCACCGAACCAGCGATGCATAAAGAATCTACCGAAGACGCGGCAACGACAAAACTGTACATGGATTTGCACCGGATTATGGAAAAAGTCGTTGCAGATATTAAAAACGATCAGCCAATCTCCGTCGAACCACTTAAAGAGATCATTCCGGAATTGATCACTTCGGTATCCAACAGCGAATCTTTATTCCTGAGAGCAATTCAGCGAAAACGCTATGCAACTTGGGTCATTTCCCATTCGGTCAATGTTGCTGTCTTCGCTTTAAAAATCGGCTGTGGACTTAAATATCCGCGTGACAAACAAGCTCAACTGGCACTTGCCGCATTGTTACACGATGTGGGCATGGTTAAAGTCCCGAACCGGATTTTATTCAAACATGGAAAACTTACCGACGCGGAATTCGATCATATCAAAGAACATCCGGTCCACGGATTTGAAATCGTTAAACATCTGAACGACGATTATCCATACATCGTTAGCGCCGTATATCAGGAACAGGAACGCGAAGACGGCACCGGTTACCCGCAAGGACTGAAATCCAACGAAATTTCCGAATATGCTAAAATCCTTGGTGTTGCAGACGTTTTTGAAGCGCTCGTCCACGGCAGAACGTATCGCGATGGATTTATCACTTACAATGCGATTCAAAAAATCATCGAAAGTAAAGCCAAACAATTTAGCCCGAAAATCATCCGCGCGCTCGTCAACGGCGTCTCAATGTATCCAGTCGGTAGTCTGGTAAAACTGAGCACAGACGAAATCGCCCGAGTAGTTTCGGTCAACACTTTACGCCCCGTGCGACCCGTCGTCGAAGTTCTCGAAGATAACGAAGGCAGAAAATTAAAAACACCACTCCGGATCAATTTGGAAACGGAGCCGCTGATCTATATTACCAAACCAATTACCGAATAATAACCGGTAAATTTATCAATTCCTCTGAATCAGAATCATCGTAACCGAATCGTCGGGAAAGTTCATTTGAATAACCGCCGACAAGCGTTTCTGAATTTCATCAAACTCAGCACGATCTATAAATACATTCGAACATTTTGTAATATCATCCCGGGAAAGACAAACATTCAAAAGCACAAAAAGGTCGGAATGATCTAATTGAATTCTCATTTCCTCCATCCTGCCTGCCAACTCGAAATATCGAACCGAGTTAGCGACGGGGCGGTAATGCAACACCGTATAACCATTCGAACCGGCGACTACCAGAGCGCCGGTTTTTTTTTGCATTAAACAGACGGCCAAATTAACAAGAGTTTTTACACCATCCGTTCCCAGATTGGTCATTTGCTCGGATTTTGTAATAATTTCCGAAGGCGACTTTTCGACACGAAGAAGCGCATTGAGACTGCCCTTGAATTCTGCCAACCGAACCACATCCGAAGTAAATCTTCGCAAACCGTTAAACTGAACAAGTGCGATTGGACCATCACTCTCTTCCGATAGATACCAGTAACCCGGATTATCTGTAATTCGCGTAATATTCGTTGTGGAAAATCTGAATCCATCGATAGATGGAATTTCTTCCGGAAAAATTTGAAAAATCGCCGGTGACGATTCAGGAGAAATGGTAACCTCAGGTTGGATTGGGCTTGGCGTTCTATTTTCCAGAACTAAC
>JAQUKI010000217.1 GCA_028719225.1 Fidelibacterota bacterium
GATCCCTTTTTCGACGCAGAGCACGCGTAGTTCCGATTCCGTGAATTTACTGATGTCCTTTCCGATTGCAGATTCCAGCAAATCGAACATATTAGCCCGACGGAACGGTACCGAAAAATCGATAACAGCATCGCCGAAGGGAATCTTATAATTGCCGATTTTTTCACAGATGAACTTGAAGTAGGCTTCCACAAATTCCATCAGATAGTTGTATTCGACGTAAGTCTGATAAAATTCCAGCAAGGTGAATTCGGGATTATGGTTACGATCGATGCCTTCGTTGCGAAAATTTTTCCCGATCTCATAGACTTTTTCAAAGCCGCCGATGATGAGCCGTTTCAGGTATAATTCAACAGCAATTCTCAGATAAAAGTCTCGGTCGAGCGCATTGTAAAATGTTTTGAACGGACGGGCATTCGCGCCGCCGTAAATCGGCTGAAGTACCGGGGTATCGACTTCCAGAAATCCATGTGAATTCAGGAAATCGCGCGTCCACTGAACGATCCGGCTCCGATCACGGAAAACCTCTTTGACCTGCGGGTTGACGATCAGATCAAGATATCGTTGGCGGTAGCGTTGTTCCTTATCGGTAAATGCGTCGAAGATCGTTCCGTCTTTTTCTTTAACGATCGGGATCGGGCGGAGATTTTTCGATAGAATAGTAAGTTTTTCTGTGACGATGGTGATTTCGCCGGTATGTGTTTTGAATACTTTGCCGTTGATGCCGATGATGTCGCCGATGTCTAAAAGGTTGTATAATTTCCAACCGGTTTCGCCCAAAGTATCCGCTTTGAAATAGACCTGAATTCGTCCTAACTCATCCTGAATATGGCAAAAGCTGGCTTTTCCCATTTTTCGGATCGCCATGATGCGGCCGGCAATCGCGACGTCGGTTTTTTCAAAAAGTTCATCAAACTGCGAGACGATTTCGGCGGTCGAATGTGTCTTACCGAATTCATAAGCGAACGGCTGGATATTCAGTTCACGGATTTTATCCAATTTTTCCCGCCGAATCGCGAGGATTTCAGCGAGTGATTTTCCGGTTGTTGGATCGGGATTGTTCAACGTTTTATTTCTCCTTTGTAGTATTCATGACAAGAAACTGGCGGAGGAACTCATCGATGTCGCCGTCCATTACCGCCTGAATATTGCCGCTTTCGTGTTTCGTGCGATGGTCTTTCACGAGGGTATAAGGTTGGAAGACGTAAGAACGAATTTGATTTCCCCAGGAAATGTCCTTCTTGGTCTTTTCAATAACAGACCGTTCCTTATCGCGTTCCTCTTTGTAATGCTGGTAAAGCCGTGCACGCAGGATTTTCATCGCACCGGCTTTATTCTTGAATTGACTCCGTTCGTTTTGACATTGAACAACAATACCGGTCGGAAGATGTGTAATCCGGATTGCTGAATCGGTCTTGTTGACATGTTGTCCACCGGCGCCGCTTGCGCGGAAAGTATCGATTTTCAGATCATCCGTGTTGATCTCGACCTCGATGTCGTCGTCGATTTCCGGATAGATGAATACCGAAGCGAAAGAAGTGTGGCGGCGATGATTGGCGTCGAATGGCGAGATGCGGACAAGCCGGTGAATTCCCGCTTCGGATTTGAGATAACCGTATGCGAATTCGCCTTTCACTTCCATTGCAACGTCTTTAATGCCGGCGCCTTCGCCTTCCAGAAAGTCGATGATCTTCCATTCGCGTCCGGACCGTTCGATCCAGCGCTGATACATGCGGAGCAACATCTGCGCCCAATCCTGTGATTCCGTTCCGCCGGCGCCCGGATGAATGGTCAGAATGGCGTTTTTAGCGTCGTCTTCACCGCTTAAAAGCGTTTGGAGTTCGACATTGTCCAAACGACGTTTCAAATCCGCGATCATTTGGCTGACTTCCGGAAGGATCGATTCGTCATTTTCTTCTTTGGCGAGATCGACCAACTCGATAATTTCATTTAAAGACGATTCCAGTGATTGATATGCCTGTATGGAAGTCTCGAGAATTCGGATTTGCTGAAGAGTTGATTGTGCCTTTTCCTGATCGTTCCAGAAATTGGGATCAGCGGTCAGATTTTTAAGCGATTCGGCGAGTTTTAATTTCTCGTCAACGTCAAAGAAACCTCCGCAGTTCGGCGAGTTTCGGTTCGATGACAGCGATTTCGGATTTCAATTCGATAAACATAAATCAGCCAATCTTCCGCGCAAGAGCGAAATTTAAAAGTTTACAATCCAACAAGATTCAGAAAATCAGCAGAGACAAGATGCCTCTGCCGATACTTTCAAAATTTATTTTTTTATTAGCGAATCGGCTGGTTGAAGCGCCGAATGATCTTTATAACTCGATAAAACAATGTATGTGCGTGTCTGTAAAACACCAGGCCATGATTGGATTCTGGATAACAGTTTCTCCAGTGTGGAAGTGTTATCGGTCTGTATTTTGAGAAGATGTGACCCTTCACCGGTAATTGAATGACATTCAATAATATCGCTGGTTTCTCTACTCCGTTTGACAAACTCATCGTAATTATTCGACGGGGAAGTCATAACAAAGACGAAGGCTGTAACATCTTTGCCGATGGCCAGATTGTTGATTTTGGCATGATAACCGGCGATGATGCCCTTCTTTTCAAGTTTTCTCATTCTTTCGCTGACTGCCGGAATTGTCAAACCGACCATCTCGGCAATACGATTTCTTTGAATTCGACCGTCTTTTTGAAGAATGTCCAGTATTTGAACATCAATGGAATCGATCATTTCGTAACTCCTACTTTTGTTATTAATAAAACACTATTTATTTGAGATAGATGTATAGTACAAAATCATTGAATAAATCGAGAATAAACTCATAAACTGCTGCGTCCACGAGAGAGATGTCAGGATATACTGCGTCGGCTTTACCGGTACGACGATTGTGTCGTTTGGTTTGATTTCCGGAATGAGTTTCGAGTCGCCATTCTTGAGAAAATCCGCAACATCAACAGTTGTTACTCCGCCACCGTCTTCAGATGTCGATGCGTGGATAATTTTTATGCGTGAAAGTTTAGCGCGAGCAGTCGGTCCGCCTGCGGAAGACAGAAGCTCAATCAAATCAGTTCCGATTGGAATATCATAGAGTCCCGGTTTAACGACTTCACCCCAAATTTTTACTGTCATCAGTAGCGCATCGGTTCCGGGGCTGAATATATATCGAGAAGTATTCGTTCTGTCTGTATTGCGAGTATTTGGCATTACAACCGTTTTAGCAGGCTCTTGTGCAAATGCAGTCATAACCAAGATGAAGTAAAATGCTATCGTATAAATTTTTTTCACGAAAACTCCTTAAGGTTGGATCGAAAAATAACCCCACTGCGATTCTGATCCCGAAACATCTATTTCTGACTGGTCAACCAGATAGATAGCATCGACGCGCCATCGGTAATATGTACCGGCTGTCAACTCATATTCGCTCGCTGTGTTGTCATAATCAAAAAGCATACTCTGAAAAGTATCGGCGTAATTTGTTTTATTAAAACGATAAATCCAAATAACTTCTGATGGAAAAATCTTTTCTACACGAATTATATATTGGTAAGAGAAGGAAGTAAAATCATGCCACTCAAACTTCGGACGTGTTTCTGAAATATTTAGAACTAACGGATAATTCAGGTCTGGTTTTTGGATGAGTCCATACCGAATTGTGTCGGATGGTTCACTTTTGTTGCCCGCTTGGTCGACGGCAAGCAGGTAGTAATAATACATTTTATTCAGTTCGACGGAATCGTCGATGTAGATCGTATCGCCGCCAAAGGTTGAAAAGGCATCTACTTTTGTAAGAAGCGTAAATTTTGCGCTGGATTTATCTTCGGCACGATAAATTTTATAAGCGGAAATATCTTCGTCCGAATTAGGATGCCATTCAAGATAAATGTAATCGTCGATCGGATCGGCATCGATGCCGTGCTCGATCGAATCTTCCGGTGCGGACTTTTCGACCCATTGCGGTCTTGCAGGTGGAGTCGGATCCTCCAGAGATTCTCCGCAACTGTCAAAGAGAAGAGTAAGAATAAGGGCAAACAACAGGACGATTATTTTTCGGTTGCGTCTCAAAGTTGTAATGATCCTCCAA
>JAQUKI010000218.1 GCA_028719225.1 Fidelibacterota bacterium
TCATTTCCATAACCTTCGCGTGAAGTTTTCACGACGTACACAATTCCACATAGAGATTCTTTTCGAAAATGAGGAACGGCCATAACCATGTGCCAGGGGAACCCGTCAGAAACATTCACTCCCATTAAATTATCCTTCGTGATGTCCGGAATAATCAACGATGAATGATGAGATAATATCCATCGACGCCAACCGTCGGTTCCTTCATTTTCCAGAGTGTGACGTATCGATTCCGGAATTCCCAGACAAGCTGTCATTTTAACTTGCCGACCATCGCCAATCTCCTCATACCATGCGGCTTCAGATTGCGTTGATTCCATGGCATATTGAACGATTAATTCAAATACACGTTGAGGTTGAGATTGGTAATCCATCAGCTGTCCCATTTTTTCAAATGAGGAAATTTGCCGGTTCATTCGATCGAAAAACGCCGCCGTCGGTAAGCGGAACAGGAGGCCGATAAAAGAAAATCCGGAATATATCCAGATGAATATCAGAGAGGACAGTGCGAATCCTTTTACCGTCGTACTAAATGCAAAAACAGGAAGAATTATCCTCGAACAACAAAATATGGTTAATATCGGAAATAACACCAAACCTAAAAAAAAGGCTATGTATTTTTCCTTTCGGTTTAGAAGATCAAGCCACGAACGTTGCCATGAAACCGCCACAGAAATACTTCCAACAACAATAAATTGAAGCCATAGATAATAAGTCATTTCCTGTGTAAAAAGAACGAGCGGTTTGAAAGAATAGCGGCTTTCAAACAAATTATAGATAGCGGAAAATCCGACGATTGCCACAGTGAGAATCTGAAAACCCATTCGGTTGAATGTGTTTCTTTGACGGTGTTCCAACTCCCGAATATCCATTAGAAGGAACAACGTGACAGCAAGAAATAAGAACGTACACAGAGTAGAGGCAAGACTCCAGACGAATGGAAATTCGGCAAGAAACGGATTTTCATCCCATAGAACGAGATATTTGCGGAAACAAAATTGCGGCAAAAACACACAGGCGGCAAGTGCAAATATTCCACTTCCCAATATAACGAGATTGCGCTTTGTTGTCATTCTGATTTGAAAAAATATCCACTTGATCGACTGGTAGAGACAAAAAATAGCCAATCCGACGATAATTTCACGCTCGATTCCATATATTTTGATGAACATCGGTACGCGATAAAAAGTGACATCGACAATGAAAACAAGTATAAAAAGCACCAGCGAAATGAAAAGAAGCAAGAAAATTTTAAGGTAATTTTTCATCTTGTTTCAGATAAATTTCTTCCGTCTCGACAAATTGTGTTTCTGTCCGCTCCGATCCTTACCCGCCAAATAACACTAATCACTCAATAATCCATTAAGTATAAATCTATTTAAATAGATAATCAAGAATTCCAATAAGGTTGCAGAAAATTTTAATAAGTAAAAGTGAAAATTTGACAGCGAAAGGTTATAACTGCGTCGAATTAATTAATCAAATAGGATTATTCCGGGTATCGACATGAACGACGACCGGTTCCCAACATTTCAGTTCATTTTCATCGATAATAGCATAAGAAAGGATGATGATAAGATCGCCGGGTTGAGCCAAACGAGCTGCGGCGCCGTTTATACAAATTTCACGCCCTCCTGGAGTGCCTTCGATGACGTAAGTTTCAAAACGGGAGCCGTTGTTGATGTTCAGGATATGTACTTTTTCGTAGATATGCAAACGGGCGGCATCGATCAACTCTCTGTCGATTGTGATGCTACCTTCGTAGTCCAAACGCGTTTCTGTTATGGTTGCGCGGTGTATTTTAGATTTTAATATTTCAATATTCATCATTTTCTTTCATCTTCGTCCAAAAACCGGAAGAATTTACTGATAATCCGCTGGCAAATCAAATCCCTTGTATTTTTTAACGATTTTACTAAGTTTGCATAAGTGAGAATTGATTTGAAAAAAGCATATTAGTAAAAAATGGAAACGCTTCTCGGAATCGATAACGCCTTATTTTATTTTTTCAATAGTACTATTGCCAATACTCTTTTTGACCGGATCATGCCCGTTCTGACCAACATCGTTTTCCTCTTTTCATCCTTTGCCATTCTCGCTATAATTCTGCTCATTTTCGGCAATAAGAAAATCCGACTCGCCATCATCATTTCGATTCTGGCGGTTTCGACATCGGATATAATCTGCGCACGTATCCTGAAGCCGGCTTTTAAAAGGATCCGGCCCTCCCGATCGCTTGAAAACGTTCATTTATTGGTAAAAAAAGGCGGTAAATACGGTTTCCCTTCAAACCACGCCGCGAACGTTTCTGCAGGCATGTTCGTCCTTTCTTTCTTTTTCCGTAAATATCGTTATGCCTTTCTGGCTTTTGCGCTCATCATAGGATTTTCTCGCATATACGTAGGAGTCCATTTTCCGCTGGATGTTCTGGCGGGACTCTGTTTGGGTGTTCTGTTTGCCGTCTTCTGGATTGGCGTCTGGACATTTATCAGAAATCGCGAGGAAAAAAAAGGCCGTACTTTTTTTTCACCGTCAGATAATACAATCGAATAAAGTGGTTAAAGATATGGGAACTAATCAGCACAGGAAAAAGAAAAAAACATGGTTATCACCGGGAGTGAAAACAGCGCTCATCACACTCATTGGCGGATTGTTTTTCTTTGTTATTCTGCGTCAGCTCTGGAGTTGTTAACCGATTTTCAGCGCCGGAAGAATATCTAAAATATTCAGCACAGCGTCGATTTTCCCGAATGGCATTGCAATCTGAACTCCGTTAACGGATGTATATATTTGCTGAATCGTCTCGCGGGCAATTGTTAAACCGGTATTTAATGCCGATTCGCGCGTCTGAGCAGAAGCCATCCGTTTCATAATTTCATCCGGAACGTGCGCTCCTGGAATTTCATTATTCATAAATTCGGCATTTCGAAGACTTACTAAAGGCCAGATGCCCGCAACGATCGGAATGCCGAACGGGCGAATCCGTTCCAGAAAATTGAACAATATTTCAACATCGAACACCGGTTGCGTGATCGCAAATTCTGCCCCGGCTTTTACTTTCCACTCAAACCGGCGCAATTCGTTATCCAGATCGATCGCTCCCGGATTGACGCCGACGCCGATCAAATATTCCGTCTGTCTTCCGATCGGATTCCCACCAAGATCGACGCCGTGGTTCAACCGGTTGACGACATTCACCAGGCCGATGGAATCGATATCAAAAACGGCTGTTGCATTCGGCAGATCGCCCATTTTAGGCGGGTCGCCAGTGATGAGGAGCAGATTCCGCAAACCCAATGCATGAATCCCAAGCAGATCCGAAATGATTCCGAGCAGATTGCGATCCCGGCAAGTATAATGAACAATCGGTTCGATACCAACTTCGTCCAGAATGATTTTCGACAAATAGGTCGCGCCCATTCTGGAAAGAGCTCGTGGCCCTTCGGGAATATTTACTGAATCGACCTTCACATCTCTTAAAAGCTGCGTCGCTGAAATCGCCGCAGAGACCTCGATCCCACGCGGCGGTACGAGTTCTACGCTGGTTACAAATTCCCGGTGTGCCAATTTTGCTGCAAATTTGGATTTTTGTTCGATCGGAACAGGATTAACACCTGAAACTGTGACCGGTTTGATATCGATGCGATGTTCCTTTCGGCCAGGAATCAGCGATTGAATCGCGCCCCGCATCGCCTGAATGTAATCCGGCGTCGTTCCGCAACAACCGCCGATTACTTTTGCGCCGGCCAGAATAAACCGGCGAGCATATTCTGCCATGTATTCGGCCGACGAGAGATAGATCGCGCGACCTTCGATTTTCCTCGGAAAACCGGCATTCGGCTGAATGGAAATCGGCATCTCGGTCACGGTTGTCATACGTTCCAGTGAAGCAAGCATCATTTGAGGACCTACACCGCAATTCAATCCGACCACATCCGCGCCAAATTCGGTCAACTGTCGAGCAATTTGTTCGACAGACGTTCCATAATTCGTCGTTCCGCTTTCGTCAATCGTCATCTGCGCAATAACCGGTAACGAACAATTTCCACGTGCAGCCTTAATTGCCTGGTGAATTTCAGTCAAAT
>JAQUKI010000219.1 GCA_028719225.1 Fidelibacterota bacterium
CGAATATGACGCTTTTGGAGCCGGTCATGCAAGCACGTCGATCTCAGCGGCGTTAGGATTGGCGTCAGCGCGGAATTTAGCGGGAAGAAACGAACGGGTCGTTGCTATTATAGGCGACGGTTCTCTAACCGGCGGTTTAGCTTACGAAGGATTGGACAACGTCGATAAAATCAAAGGCCAATTCTTAGTCATTCTTAATGATAACCGTATGTCGATTTCGCGAAATGTTGGCGCAATGGCGAACTATCTGACGCGAATTGTCACGCATCCGAAATATCTGCAATTCAAGACGCGGGTCTGGAACTCTTTGTCTTATTTACCATCCGGCGGAAATATTGCCAGAAAAGCCGGGCGGAAATTGCTTGAATCGCTGAAAAATATTCTGGCGCCCGGCATCGTTTTCGAGGAATTCGGATTCCGATATTACGGACCGATCGACGGACATGACATCGGGCAACTGATCACCACGCTCAACCGCATCAAGGATTTTAAATATCCGGTTTTTTTGCATGTAATCACGCAAAAAGGGAAAGGATTGGCCAGCGCCGAAAACGATCCCACAAAATATCATGGTATTTCACCTAAATCACCGGATATAACGATTGAAAAACCGACGTCGAGCGTTCCGCCGTTTCTAAAAGTCTTAGGTGCAACATCTTGCGAAATTGCCGAAAAGAACGATAAAGCCGTTTTTATCACTGCGGCTATGGCAGACGGGACTGGTTTAGTGGAATATTCAAAAAAATTCCCTAAAAGATATTTCGATGTCGGTATTGCCGAAGGTCATGCCGTGACATTTGCCGCCGGGCTGGCTGTCGCTGGTTATCGGCCGGTCGTTGCTATTTATTCAACTTTCCTTCAACGCGCTTTCGACCATATCATTCATGATGTCGCTCTTCAAAATTTACCGGTCATTTTTGCGCTGGATCGCGCTGGTTTGGTTGGAGAAGACGGTCCGACGCATCATGGTGTTTTCGATTTGAGTTATTTAACCGGCATTCCGGAAATGATCGTCACCGCTCCACGCAACGGAACAGAATTCCGTAACCTGCTTTTCACGGCATTTCAGCAGGATCAACATCCGTTCGCGATTCGTTACCCGAAGGAACAATGTGTGGTTTTCGACAACAGTCAAGAACCTGAAATCTATTCGATCGGAAAATGGGAGATATTGAAAAAAGGTTCGGAGGTCGCTATCATTTCCGTCGGGATACTGTCAAACGCGGCTTTAAACGCAGGAAGTATTTTACATGAAAAAGGAATCGACCCGACAATCGTTCACGCACGTTTTGTCAAACCTATCGATTATGAATTACTGAACGAACTTGCGAGAACGCATCGATGGATTTTTACTATTGAGGAAAATTCTCTTATCGGCGGATTCGGCTCGATGATCTCACGGATTTTATCAGAAATGCAATCGCCGGCAAAATTTGTAACGCTCGGTATACCGGACGAATTTATCGAACAGGGCGCAAGGGAAGTTCTGATCGCAAAACTCGGCTTGGATGCGGAAGGAATTGCCCGATCGGTCGTCGATTCTATCGGCAAAACAACTTCTATAAAATAATTTATCAAAGACAAACCTGATTGTAGTCTTTTCTTGTCGTCAAAACTATCTGATGAGAGTTTCGTCACACGATCAGTCATGAAAAAATAGTAGGATACAAATGTGTTTTTTAACCAGATAATTATAGATGGGTGTTGAAATGAAGAAATTGATCATCGGGATGTCCGTCGTTTTTTTACTGATGCTAACTCAGTGCAGCATGGATTTTCCAGACGAAGCAGATTTGCCTTCGTGGTCGGTGAATGTCGCGGTGCCGATTGCTGGAGAAACATTAACTGTTAACGACTTGCTGAAGGATTCACTTTTTGTCGGGATTCCTTATGGCTTAAGCGGCGATTCTATTTTAGCGTATGAAGAGTCTATTAACATCGAATCGGTCAAAGTTGGCGACCAACTTGAGATCGAAAACATCCATAAATCTTTCATCCAAAGTATTGATGAAGTTAAAGTTAACGGAACGGAACAGAATTTCAACTCCGTTTTGGATATCGTTGGTATCGATCCCATTTCCAAAAGCATTTCATCGGAAATTGGAAAAATCGAATTGAACGATACAGAAAAGAAACAAACCACCCCCATCGTTTTTACAGACATCGTCGATCTTTCCGGTGTTTCTGAAGGTGCAACGACGACAATTCCCCAAAATACAGAATTTCCAATCATCTATCGATCGGTGGAATTTGACAATTTCAACAGCGCAGTTTTCACATCCGGCGAATTGGAAATTTCCATCAACAATGGTTTAGTCATTGAATTAGGACAACCGATTACGATCCGCCTACTTAGCGCTGATTCTTTAACAATCGTCGGTTCTGATGGCGACTCGGCAAAAGCGGAATGGACTGTTGGAATTCTGTCCGGTAACAGCGGGACGAGACATATTTCACTCGCCGGAAAGACTTTACCCGGAGAAGTGATAGTTCAGATAAACGGCGCAATCTGCGGATCGGGCGCTGCGACTATTACCAATAATGCGACAACAAGAAATTCTTCGTTTATCGTCGAAGTTCAGGCGAAGAATCTTGCCGTTACTCAAGCAGTCGCAATTATCCCGCAACAACAAATCGACACGACGAGCACCATCGCTCTATCGTCGGATCAGCCGAATAAAGTGAGTCGCGCGCAGGTCTTAGACGGGAAAATGACACTGAATGTTCAAAATAATCTTCCGGTGAATGTCCAACTCCAACTCATCGTACAATCCATTGACACAACTTCGAGTTCGTCAATCGAACCGCTTTCGCGCAGTTTTTCGATTCCGGCGAACCAGCCGTCCAACATCTCGGTTACGCTCGATAATTACTTCCTTGTCATGGATATTGCCGATCAGAAAGTAGAATATTCCTATCAAATTTTAACGCAAGATACCGATCCGGAGATGGCAACATTATCCGAAACGGACAATATTTTGGTCGATCTGAGTATCGCGGGAAATACAGGCGGCCAGATTACTTTTTCGACAATAGAAGGAATCATCGAACAGCAAACGATAAATGAAAATGGCGAAATTACAATAGAATCCGGTTCACGAATTATGAATGCGATAATTTCTTCCGGATCGTTGACTTTCAACTTCGACAATCGGATCAATCAGACAGCGGCCGGTATTCCGCAAATCGTTCTCGATCTGCCGCAAATCGTCAGTGAAACCGGAACACCACTGACTGTTACCTTGAACCTAAATCTCGGAATTGTGACGACACAGCAAAATCTCGCGAATTTTCAGCTACAACCACTTTCACAAGTCGTTTCTGTCGATAGTACTCGTCAATATTTGACGTATCAAACAACGGTTACGACACCGGCTGGTGAAAATGCGAGTTACAATCTTATGGATTCCATTATCGTCCAGATTGAGGTTTCTGAAATGCATTTTTCAAGTGTTACAGGCTATTTCGATCAGGAGGCGATTGTCGCACGAGATACAATTAATCTTGAACAGGCTACGAAGATTCAGACGGCAGAAATCTCAGGCGGCGATATGATCCTGACATTGACTAATCATATTGGTGTAGTCGCTGATGTGGATTTTACAATAGATGAAATTCTTAATAAAACAACGAATCAGCCGCTAAAGAAGATAATTGAATTATCAGCGGATCCGACACCGTTCATAGTCACAATTCCTTTGGAAGATTATCACATTTCTCTGCCGTTGGTAAATCCGTCAGACGATCAGCAAATTCATTACAGATCGACGATCGAAATTCCCAGCGATGCGCCGATGACGCTCGATCTGGCAGAAGAAATCGACGTTCAGGTCGATTTAAACGATCTGTCTTTCTCCAGCATTACCGGAATTATCGATCCGGTGAGTGTTGACCTCGATTCGGTCGAACAGGAAATTTCTGCGCTCCCGGATGAAGTGAACGGAATCGACCTGTCCGATGTCGATATTTCAATTGTTTTCGATACAAATATCGGCGTTCCGGTTCGATTGAATCTGACCCTGATGTCGTATAACGAATCCGGCGATACCGCCCGTTCTGTTA
>JAQUKI010000220.1 GCA_028719225.1 Fidelibacterota bacterium
GTTGCATCTTGTCGGGCGTCAGGTCATGCGCATGGCCGCCGAGCTGGGTCATACCGGCTTCCATAGAATTGCGCGTGCGGGTCGATTGCTCGAAAAACATCATAAAGAGCGTTTTGTCCTGCAAGAGCCGATGCGCCTCGCCAAGCGCGAAGCGGCGTTTCAGATCGGCTGCCACGCCCAGCACCATATTGATTTCGTTCTTCGTCCATTCATTAAAAGTGATGAGGTGTTTACCTCGTAATAATGTCTCGTTCATATCAAACCTTTCATGTTAACCGCGGAGTGCGCTGAGAGCGCGGAGTTTTTCCTTGATAATTATTTACAATTCGTTTAATTCCATTTTTCAGTATGTTTGAGTTGAAGTTAATCAATAACCCTACTTGTAGATTTGAGATTTTTAAGTAATTCAGTAGTTGCGCCTGATCGATGTTAGTCAGTTCGTTGGCAGCCTTACATTCTACAACCAGTTGATCATCAATGAAAAAGTCGCACCGAAAACCTTTCTCTATAACGATGTCAGCGTATTTTACAGGTAGAAATTTTTCTTTTTCAAATTTTATTCCGGCTTGTTGCATCTCATAGGCAAGTGCCGCCTGATAAACCGATTCCAAAAAACCAGGGCCGAGATTGCGATGAACCTTTATAGCCAGTCCTATTACCATTTCTGTTAATTGGTTTATATCGTTAAACATAACATTCTCCGCGTTCTCTGCGTCCTCCGCGGTTTATTATCCGCGGCCAAGATTTTCGACTAGCTCCACGTAGAAAGCAGCGGCTTGCCAAAGATGTTCGACGGGCGTCCACTCATTGGGGGCATGCGCCTGTTCTTCGAAACCCGGGCCGAAGCCAATGCACGGAATGCCGTGTACGCCGCGAATCGTTACGCCATTAGTTGAGAATGTCCATTTATCGACAACCGGTTCCTTTTCGAACAAGGTCCGGTAACTCGCCACTCCGGCCTGTACCAGCGGATGATTTTCCTCTAATTTCCAGGTCGGATAGTATTTCTCCATCGGATAAATTTTACCGGTGAAGGCTTTTTCGCGGTAAACCGGTAATTCGACTTTAGCGTCAATTTTCAATTTTTCGATAATGGCACGGATTTCCGCCAGCGCCGATTCTTTCGTTTCGCCCCAGGTCAGGCGCCGGTCCAGATAGATCGAACAATAATCCGGCACTGCGCAAAGCGACGGACTGACCGATTTTATCTGGCTGAGCACCACAGTCCCTTTACCAAGAAATTCGTCATATGCCAGGCGCTCGTTGAGCAATTCGATTTCCTTAATCAGCGGCGCAATTTTATAAACAGCGTTATCGCCGCGTTCCGGCGCGGAGCCGTGAGCCGACAGCCCGGCCACCGAAATTTCGATTTCCATACGTCCGCGTTGCCCGCGATAAATGCGGCAACCGGTCGGCTCGGTGATAACCACAAAATCCGGTTTGATTTTATCTTCATTGACAATGTAATTCCAGCACAGACCGTCGCAATCTTCTTCCATAACCGATCCGACAAAATAGACCGTACAATTTTTCGCCAGGTCGAGTTCCCGGATAACGCGCGCCGCCGCAAGCATGGACGCCATGCCGCCTTTCTGGTCGGCTACGCCCCGTCCCCAGACCTTGCCATCTTTCACGTGGCCGTCATGCGGGGCGAACTTCCATAAATCGTGGTTGCCGACATCGACAGTATCGATATGCGCATCGAAAGCAATTTTGGTTGGACCGTTGCCGATACGCCCAATAATATTGCCAATGCCATCGATGATGATTTCATCGAATCCGATCGCTTCCATCTCTTTTTTCAGGCGGGCGATAACATTTTCCTCTTTACCACTCAGGGAGGCAATCGAAGCCAGTTCGGCCAGGAAATCGGCCGTTTGGTTGTTGATAGCCTGCGCCTGAGTTAGAATTTTAGGGTTCATTTGACTTCCTTGTTAAAATTTTTCCTGAAAAATAGCAGGTGATATTCGAGAGCATTCGTCCAGTAGCCCCAGCTATGCGCCCCGGGGCGTTCGAAATAGTCATGCGGAATCTTCAAGTCCAATAGTTTTTTATGTATTGCCACATTGGTTTGCAACAGAAAATCATCCACACCGCAGTCGATTAAAATCGCTTTATTGCGACCCGCCAAACGTTCGGCCAGAAATAATGATGAATTGCTTTCCCATAATTGTCGGTTAGTGTCATAATCGCCCAGAAGCTCAGCTAATCCTGACCGGCGGTCACGACCAGTCATGGCCATGGCACCGCTCATACTGCCCGCTCCGGCATATTGCTCCGGATATTTAGCCAGTAAAGTAATCGCGCCATGCCCACCCATGCTCAAACCGCACAGATAACGCCCGGTAGAGTCGGCGACCGTACGGTAATTCTTATCGATGAATGCCACGACTTCCCGAGCAATGTAAGTTTCGTACTGCGAATCCTTCACGATCGGGCTATTCACATACCAGCCGGCATAACCGCCATCCGGGCAGACGATAATGAAACCGTATTTATCGGCCAGCGGCTTCAAATCCATTTTAGTCGGCCAATTATGATAAGAACCGCTCCAGCCATGCAGAAGATAGACGACCGGCAGCGCTTTTCCGGTCTTGTAAGCGTCAGGCAAAACGACGACCGCCTGCGGAGATTTATTCATGGCCTGGCTGGCGATGACAACGGTATCGATCTGTCCGGCGATGAGTTGCGAACAAAATAAAAACGCCAGAAACACGATAACACAAATTGACGGAAGACGATGACGGTTACGGTTCATTCCTACTCCTTTAAACAACCGGTGAAATATTAACAAGTTTTCCGTCTTGTCCAAACAGTTTTATCTATCAGTATTTCAAAAATATTTCTGCGTCCGGAAAAAATCCTGAAAAAATCTTCTCATTTTTTTCCTTAATTAAATCTAAAATTGATTGTGAATCTTACTGAATTGACCGGTTATAAGAAGCAGCAGCGAACGATGAGAGTAATCTCTGAGTCGTATTTTCCCGGAAGTATTAAAAACTTGAGCATGCTCGTCGTGTTCACAGTGTTGTATTCGACTTGCACATTACCGGTGATCACCGGTTTGAAAGAATCTAAACCGGCCGAACCGGCGCCGCCGACAGCGATGGAATTATATGCTCGAGGACGCGCTACGAACGACAATCGTCAGCAGGTGAATTTATTCACGCAGGCGCTGAATCTTCAACCGGATTTGACATTGGCATATCTGGAACGCGGGGAAGCGTTTTTAAATCTGCAGCAGTACGATTCCGCGATTGTCGATTTCAACCGTGTTCAGGAATTGAATCCGGATGTTCAGGAAATCTGGGTTTATCGCGCCCAATGTTACGACAAACTGGGAAAATACAAGGAAGCGGCGGCGAATTACGATCGCGCCATCGCTCTGAATCCTCTTTATGATCTCTATCTTCTTCGCGCAAACCTGCATAAATCGAACCGGCGTTTCGACCTTGCAATCAAGGATTACACGGTGGCGCTCAAGACGAGACCACAGGACGCCGAGCTTTACACCGACCGCGCCTTCTGTTATCAAAAGTTGAAGAAGTCCCAACGGGCGCTGGAAGATTATCAGCAAGCGCTTAAACTGAAACCGAACACTGCGGAACTCTATTACAATATCGGTACGGTTTACTGGATGCTCGGGCGATGGGAATTGGTCGTGCAGAATTGGGAAAAGTGCCAGCAACTCAATCCGCAGCATCTTGGCGTTCGGCAATATTTAAATACGGCCAAGAAAAAAACCCAGGGTAAATAGATGTACGCGATCCGGCCGCTTTAGTTTTCCAATAAGAACCGGTAACCATCCCAAATTGATTTCACAAGATTCAACGCTGTTGCCGATCCCGGAGAATTGCTGATTCTGCAAAGATCGGACAGCCGAGCGATTTTCTCGCAGGAATTCAGCCGCAAGCGAAAAGTCGGATCTTCTGTGTTTTTTACGAATAGAACGCCGTCAGATTCGCTTTCGGTGAAATCCTGCTCGTTCCAGAAAACAGTGAATTTGTCGC
>JAQUKI010000221.1 GCA_028719225.1 Fidelibacterota bacterium
ATGACAAACGCCAAAATCCAAACAAATCTGAAATCCCAAATTCAAATGACCCAAACTCGGCAATGTCACGATCTCTTGTTTTGAGAATTGAGATTTTGGTCATTGGTTCTTGTTTGAAATTTGATGCTTGAGTTTTGGAATTTATCTTGTCTCAATGCTCCTCAGAAAGACAGTCGACGTGTTTTTTAGCGATAATTCGTGCAAATAGTGGACGTATTCTATTTTCTTTCTCTGCGGACTGAATCCCGCCATCGGCGGTTATTTCATATTTCTCAGGATTTCTACGATTCTTTCCGCCGCATGGCCATCCCACAAGTCGGGGATTTTTCCTGTTTTCTTCTCTCCGTCGATGATCGCCAGAGTTCGTTCGAGGATTCGTTTGGGATCGTTGCCGACCAATTCGTTGGTGCCTTCCCAAACTGTGATTGGCCGTTCGGTGTTTTCACGCATTGTTAAACAGGGAATTCCCAGAACGGTCGTTTCTTCCTGAATTCCGCCGGAATCGGTCAACAGCAGGAAAGCGTCTTTTTGCAGGCTGAGGAATTCAAGGTAGCCGAGTGGTTCTGTGATGATGAGATTCGGCATTTGCGCGAGTTGTTTGTCCATTCCGAATGTCGCCAGCATTTTCTGTGTGCGCGGATGCAATGGGAAGATGATCGGCATTCGATTCTGAATTGTCGCAAATGTTTCCAGTAATCCTTTCATCGTCTCGGCGGAATCGACATTCGACGGGCGATGTAAAGTGACGAGAATATAACCGCGCTTCAGGATTCTTTTATCGTTAAATCTGTATTTTTCTTCACCCGCTTTCGGCAGATAATAGTTCAGCGAGTCGATCATCGTATTGCCGACGAAGAATATCTTTTCTTTGGGAATTCCTTCCTGTTGAAGATTATCGTCGGCATCGCGGCTGGTCGTGAACAGATAATCGGAAATACCATCCGTGACGATGCGGTTGATCTCTTCCGGCATGGAACGGTCGCGGCTTCGGAGTCCGGCTTCCACATGTCCGACTTTAATATGAAGTTTTGCCGCCACAAGCGAACATGCGGCAGTAGAATTGACATCGCCGGCAACCAGAATGACATCCGGTTTGTCTTTCAAAACTTCTTTTTCGTAGGAGATCATGATCTTGCCGGTCTGTTCGCCATGCAGTCCGGAACCGACGCCGAGAAAAATATCCGGCTGGGGCAATTCAAGTTCCTTGAAAAAGATATGTGACATTTTCTCGTCATAATGCTGTCCGGTGTGAACGAGCCGACACTGGAATTCAGTCGGATACTTTTTAAGCGCGCGATAGATTGGCGCGGCTTTCATGTAATTTGGACGCGCACCGACGATGAGATCGATTTTCATTTAAACTCCATGTTAAAAAGAGAATAGCCCACGAAATACGCGAAAAGACACGAAATATTTTGTTAATATTTTAAAAGGAGAAGAATGTTCTCGAGTTTTTCGAAGATTATTCATAAAACAAATCTCTCATATTCTAACTTCGAGTAATGACCAAAATTGACTAAAATTCCCAGTTTCATTCTGGTGGCATTTAAATAATTCAGAATTTGTGACCAGTGTTCGTTGGCTATATTTGTAATAGCCTTTAGTTCGATAATGATTTTTTCAAAACAAACATAATCCGGTATAAAAGAATGTAAAAGAGTCTTTTTCCGATATACCAATGTCAGTTCGGGTTTTTCCCGATAAGGAATCTTCAAATATTCAAACTCAATTTCAAGACATTCCTGATAAACAGGTTCCGTAAATCCGTTTCCCATTGATTTGTATATGTTGAAACACGCTTTCATGATTTGGAAACTTTCGTCAGGATAAATAATTGAGGAATTCATAAAGCGCCAATATTTTCAGTTCTACTATCCAACATTAATATGTTCAATTATGATTCAGTTACTATTTTTTCTGCCATTTACAAACTAAGTACGGGAATTTCTTTGTTCTCTGTTCTATTCTTTTTTCGTCTTTTTTCGCATATTTAGTGGGCAATATCTCTCTTTTTCCCGCACTTTTCGGGATTCCGTGGCTTTCCTTTATTCTGTGTATTTCGTGGTCAAATCTTCCTACTCAATCGACCCGGAGACCTGAATAAAGACGCTGTCTTTTTCTTTGGCATTTTCGATTTCCTGTATAGTTTCGAATTCCTCTTTCCGGACCTGCTTCAGATAACCGGACGCCACCATCGGGAAAAGTTCCAATAACAATTCGTCTTTTTCGTTTTTTGCCAGTTTCACATAACCGCAATCCGGTAAAATAGGATTTTCCTGCTTCTTGTACGTTGAGGTGTCGTATGGGATTTCCTTAGCAGAGCCGGTGATCTTTTTCCGAAATTCGGGATCGACAGGGATGGGCGTTTTGCCGTAACTACCTTTTACCAAATTGACGAACTGGTTGGATGTCGTCGTGTAAAAAGGTTCAAGCCCTTTGGCTTTATCCGTCACGCAATTAACTGCCTGTACGCCGACGATTTGACTGGTTGGTGTGACAAGCGGAACGCATCCGGCATCGAGTCGAACACGCGGAATGATCTTTAATACGGTCGGTAAAAGTTGATCGAGTTTTGCGGCTTGCAATTGGGCGAGCATGTTGGTGTACATCCCGCCGGGGACTTCGGCGTGTTTGACTGCTTCATTGGCCGGCGGATATTTGAAATATTTCTCGATCTGCTGACAGGTCGAGAGCAGTTTCTCGATCTTGTCCGCTTTTGCGAAGTCGATCGCGTCATCGAACAGGCGGTCGATCTCCTTCGGTAGAATATCTTTCGTGATGTCGAATTCGATCGGAAATTGCTTGGTCTCGTCGAATTTGGCGAGTTCCTTTCGAATCTCTCTCAGATGCTTGTTGATTTCGACGACGGCAGAAAGATTGACGCCGGTGTCAATGCCGAGTTTATTGCAGAAAATTTGAACGAGTTCAAATGCAGGCGCCGCCGGACCACCCGCGAAATTTCCGATGACCGTATCGACAATATCCACGCCGTTCACGATCGAGATCAGGACGGTCGCCAGTCCGTAACCAGGCGTGCAATGCGTGTGCATATCAACGGGAATAGTGAGTTCTTTCTTAAATGCTTTCATAAGCGGCGATGCGAAACCGGGATGAATGAGTCCCGCCATGTCTTTGATCGTGATCATGTCGGCGCCCATTTTCTCGAGTTTCTTCGCTTTTCGGAGGAAGTATTCAACGGTGAAGACATTTTTCGGGAGTTTCTTGCTGCTGAAAATTGCCTTGAACCGTTCGGTTTTGGTGAATTTCGGATCAACAGTGTAACAGATCGCGCAATCGACGATACCGCCGTTTTCTTTGACGAATTTGATTGTCGAACGCATGTTGTTCAGATCGTTCAGCGCGTCAAAAATGCGCATGATATCGACGCCGGATTGAATGGCGTTGCGGCAAAAACCTTCGATGACTTCATCGGGATACGGATTGTAGCCAAATAGATTTCGCCCGCGGGACAGCGCCGTCAATTTGGATGAATCGCCGACGCCGGTTTTAATGCTTTCGAGACGATACCACGGATTTTCGTTCAGATAACGCATGATGGAATCCGGAACTGCGCCGCCCCAGACTTCCATCGCGTAAAAGTTAGCTTGATGGTAGAGCGGGAGCAGGCGGTCAACCTGTTGTTGATTCATGCGGGTGGCAAATTGGGACTGATGTCCGTCTCTGAGCGTTAGATCTCGAATGTGTAATTTCTGGGTCATAAAAATCCTGGTGACAAAGGTTCAGTCATCGATTTTGAGGAGATGACAATGATTTCAAAAAAGCGAGTGAATTTAATAAATAAAGTGTAAAGAGTTTAGGGAAAGTTGGGAGAGAGGGAGAATACGTATGATACTGATCAGAAAGATAAATACAGATAGATAACCAGTAATCAGTACTACCTCTCTGCCAGTCATCCTGAGCCATAGAATAGACGAATGACAAATATCGAAATTTGGAATTTGCGATTTGAAACCGT
>JAQUKI010000222.1 GCA_028719225.1 Fidelibacterota bacterium
AAAAGAGTCAGGCGAACCTGACTCTTTTTTAAAGGAAGATTAAAACCGGATATTAGCCTTCTTTTTCAAAACCGAAACCGAATCCCACTCCCAGTGTTAACCTAAATCCATCCCCAAAGGTCATACTTGTTGTCGCAGCCAACTTTGGTGAGAAGAAATAATCCGCGCCGAGAACTACAGGAATATACATTCCAGCCCCGCCAAATCGGACTCCGACTCCGATTCCCGCTTTAGCGATTAGCGGAAGTGTATCGACAGGTTTTGCACGAACACAAATGGCATTCTGAACGAAGAATCCATCATTTAATCCTATTTGTAAGTCCATGCCGAAACCCGGGATGAAAGCGAGAATTGCGAAATCACCGTATGGTGGTAACTCAAAATGTCCAGCAACCCCAAGCCCATGTCCGATGCCAACATTTACTCCCAACAAAGTCGCTTTTTTCGAGTCGACAAACTCAAAAGGATGGGCGACGTTCGTGAGCAAAATCAACAAGACCAATCCAGTTAAAAAAACTTTTTTCATATACACTCCTAAATATGTTGGCGATATTTTAATCAGGGGAAATTGATTATTCAATAGAATTCTCTATGACGGACTAAAAACAAAGCTCGAATTTCACTCGAACAAACAGTGAATTGATAAAAGTTCGTAAAACTTTCCGATCGTAAAATCCGGTCTTAACGCGACGATATCTGTTTTAGAACGGAATCCGTATGTCACACCGCAAGTCATGATGCCTGCCGATTTTCCTGCCAGAATATCGTTCTCGCCGTCGCCAACCATAAGTGCTTTATTGGGTGAAACGTTGAATTTTTCCAGAGCATATAAAATCGGTTGGGGAGAAGGCTTTTTCTCTACCAAAGAATCGCCGCCGAGAATCAAATCGAATAAATCTAAGATCTGCAATCGCGTGAGAATTTCAACCGAGAAATCATAAGATTTGTTCGAAATGACAGCCAATTTGAAATCGCATAGTTTCGACAAGGTTTCGGAAACACTGGGATATAGGCGGGTGTGATCGACAAGATGTTTGGCGTAATTTTCCCGAAAAAGTGTAACGGCCTGGCACAGGAATTCCGGTTCGGTTTCGGCATTGGGATTTTGATGAACTGAGGCGCCAAGCGCACGGTTGACGAGTTTCGGAATGCCGTCACCGACAAACTGAATGCATTGCCGATAAGAGATCGGTTGTAAGTTATACTGTGCCAGCATGAGATTGACGCTTGTCATTAAATCGAATGACGAATCGATAAGCGTACCGTCGAGATCGAAGAGTATTGCTTGTATGCCCGTTTTTTTCACAGGGAAAATTTACGCGATAGAAGCCGGAATTTCTAATCTGACTTTTCTGAAAATAAAGAAGCCCCGGATTAACGGGGCTTCTTCGATATGTTTTGTTTATTCTTCGGTCATAAACGGATAATGATAATCTTTTGCAGGTACAAAAGTTTCCTTAGTCGCTCGCGGAGAAACCCATCTCAGCAGATTGATCATGCTTCCCGCTTTATCGTTGGTTCCCGAAGCGCGCGAACCGCCAAAAGGTTGCTGACCGACAACAGCGCCCGTCGGTTTGTCATTGATATAAAAATTTCCCGCTGCATTCAATAACGCTTTCGATGCAATTTCGATGGCGATGCGGTCTTTGGCGATAATGGAACCGGTCAATGCATACGGTGATGTCTGGTCGCAGATCGTCAACGTTTCTTCAAATTTGTCATCCGGATAAACGTAAATCGTCATCACCGGTCCGAAGATTTCCTCTTCCATCGTCTTGAAATGCGGCTCTTTCGCCAGAATGACGGTCGGCTCGATGAAATAACCTTTCAAGTCGTTGTAACCGCCGCCGGCAATGATTTCGGCATCGGGAGATTTCATTGCGTAATCGATGTAAGCAGTGATGCTGGCAAATGCGGATTTATCGATCACCGCGTTCATCAGATTTCGAAAATCCGCAACATCGCCGATTTTAATGGTACGAATAGTCGCTATTAATTTTTCCTGCAGAACTGGCCAAAGCGATTCGGGAACATAAGCGCGGGAAGCGGCTGAACATTTTTGTCCCTGATATTCGAAAGCGCCGCGAACGATCGCCGTATTCAGCTCATCGACATCGGCGCTGGCATGAGCGAAGATAAAATCTTTTCCGCCGGTCTCTCCGACGATTCGCGGATAACTGTGATAATTGGCGATGTTAGCGCCGATCGTCTGCCACATGTTCTGAAAAACTGCGGTCGAGCCGGTGAAATGAACGCCCGCGAGTAGCGGATTTATCAGGACATTCGGGCCGACCTCTTTACCTGAGCCGGGAATAAAATTGATGACACCGTCCGGCAAACCGGCGTCTTTGAACAATTTCATCAAATAGTAAGCAGAAAAAACAGCCGATGAAGCCGGTTTCCATAGAACGACATTACCCATCATTGCGGGTGCGGTTGGCAGATTGCCGGCGATCGATGTGAAATTAAACGGCGTCACTGCAAAGACAAAACCTTCCAGCGCGCGTTGTTCGAGGCGATTCCATAGTCCCGCGGATGAGGAAGGCTGTTGTTCGTAGATCATTTCCATGTACTTGGCGTTGAAATTGAAAAAGTCGGACAATTCGCACGCCGAATCGATTTCCGCCTGATAAACGTTCTTGCTCTGGTTCAACATTGTCGCGGCATTTAGAGTCGCGCGCCACGGTCCGGACAGCAATGCGCCGATCTTTTTGAAAATGCTGGCACGTTCCCACCACGGCATTACCGACCATGTTTTCCATGCGATTTGTGAGGCGGCGACAGCGGCTTCGACTTCCTTCGTTCCGGCCATGTGATAAGTCGCCAAAACGTGCTGATGGTCGTGCGGCATGACGCATCGGCCGATTTTACCGGTGCGAACTTCCTTGCCGCCAATGATCAAAGGGATTTCTATTTCTTCAGCGGACATTTTCGCCAGCATGGCTTTCAATGCTTTCTTTTCCTGACTGCCGGGCATATAAGCGAGAATTGGTTCGTTTACAGGATCTGGTAACGTAAACTTCGCATTGCTCATCATTTACCTCGTTTTAAAATGGTTTTTGGATATGATTGGTTTTTGTGCCGACTTAATTTCCAGTTCATATTTGGATACGTCAAGTTCACTTTTTTAAGTTACAAAATCGGCAAGAAGTTCGGTAGAGGAATTTTCATTTCATTTTATATATCGGAAAAAGCCCCGGAAAATATTTCAATGTCTTCCTGCAATATTTCACCTAAATTTTTACCATGAATCGGTCGGGAAAATGGCTGAGAATAAGTTACAACGCGCTTTTTTATGCATTGTTTTTATCTAAGTTTGGTTATTCCGAGATGCCGATGCAATTCGTTCAGGCGCATATCGTCAGCCGGATCGATTATTCGGAATTTGCCAGCGACTCCGGCAGAATTCTGTCTGCCGACGATGCCGCGCAACTTTCGCTCGTTCTGGCTGTGCGTTTGAATGGACTATATTCGCCGACTTATTTGACGCCGATGCGCGATTTCATTTTAAGCGGTGATACGATTCAACACGACCGAATCGCAAAATGGGAAGATTTCGAGAGAAACAAGCCGCTCATCCGATGGTACGTCATTCTGCCGGAAAAAACGGATACGATTTATACAAACATGCCGACAAAAATCGATCCGTGGGCGCGAATCCATTATCGCGAAATCCCAATTCCTGAGTGGAACGACAAATGGCTCGTGGAATTGAAATCGCTTCCGTTGTTCGACGATTATTTTCCCGGGACAATTCGATTTAAAGTCAGCGTCGTGTTCGGTCGTGAATTCGTTTCGACTCCCGGAAAAGAGAGCCGGTTCGTCGTTCGTGGTTACGATTACGGCGGTCTTTCGGATGAAGTACTCCGTGTTAGTGTGCGAGCTTCTACCGGCAATCGTTTTGCAGACAATTTAATGATCTTTCAGAATGTGCCGTTCATTGAGAATGCTGGCGGATGGAACGATTATTGG
>JAQUKI010000223.1 GCA_028719225.1 Fidelibacterota bacterium
GAACCAATCGCAACCGGGTAAGGGCTTTTGTCCGGATCGATCATCTAACTGAATTTAAATCTCTGGAATTTTCCGGAAGCGAACTGACGATCGGAGCCGGTGTTACCTATACCGAATATCTTGAAAAAGCATCCGAACTCCTGCCGCCTTTGACGGAAGCGATTTCACTGATCGCTTCGCCGTCGATCCGCAATACGGCGACTTTCGGCGGGAATATCGTCAATGCTTCGCCGGCCGCCGACACGTTGCCGATTCTTTATGCACTGGATGCCGTGCTGACGCTTGAATCGGTGCGGAGTGTCCGGCATGTTCCTGTGCATGAATTCATCACTGGCCCGAAGAAAACGATCCTTCGACCGGATGAATTGCTCACTGAAATCCGGCTGAACATTCCACAGAATTATAAATACTCTTACCGCAAGATCGGACCGCGCAAGGCGCTCTCGCTTTCAAAGGTATCATTCGTGGGATTTAGCCTGCCGGATACCGGAGAGATTCGACTGGCTTACGGTTCAGTAGGCCCGACGGTCATCCGGGCGTATGAAGCGGAAATGTTGTACCGAAGCGGAAAAATCAATGAAATTCCCAACCGCATCGAGCGCACTGTCAAACCAATCAGTGACCAGCGTTCGACGGCCGATTACCGACGTTACCTGTGCCGAGCACTGACGGAAGAATTTCTGACTCGCATCGGGTAATATTTTTAATCACAAATAAACACCAATATACTTTTTTCGAGTTCGCGGGTTACGAACTCATAAAAAAAAAGTTTGTTGCGTCCTGAAATAGGTTGATAAGAAAAGAGATGGAAAAGCAATGTCAACCAAAGCGATTTTTAATTACAGCCATACGATTAAGCAGAAAGTGATTGGAGAAATTAAATCCGGCGTTCTCAGTATTGCAGAAACCAGCCGGATTTACAAGATTAGCACGGTAAGTATTTATAAATGGATAAAAGCAGGAATCGAAAAGGGGCGCCAAAGAAAATACGGCAGGCGGTTTTGGGAGGAAACCGCCCACCGTATCGAACCTATTACTGCATGATGAAATTACGATCCTTGAGATCGTCTTCGGCTTGTACGGTTACAGCCTGATACAAAGTATCGGCAGTAAAACCATCAGCCGCAGCGGAAATGTCATACGTTCCCGCAAGCACAACCAACTGATAGAAACCGTCGGTATTCGTCAGAGTGGTAACCGAGTCGGAACCGGAAACGGCATAAACCGAAGCATTCGCCACGGTGGTTTGATCCGACTTCGTCACCTTACCGGAAATCGTACCCGACAGCACTTTCTTTATAATCCTGAAAGTCGGTTGAAGCGAGTAGCGATCCTGAGTGGGATGTTTGTGAATGGATTTTTCGGCGTCGAAATCCAAGTAAAGTTCCATGATCTCACCCGCTTTAATCTCAAAATCCAGATTCAGTTTTATCCCGGATTGGGAACCGCTCGGGACTTTGAGTTCATACGAAACACCGTCCACAACAATCACCGAACTGTCACCCAGCATGAGTCTTATCTGGGAATAAAACCCCTCATCAAATTCCGCATCAACGAGATTGATCATCTCGCCGTTCACTAAACTCAGAAAATCGATGACTGTGTCTTCATCGCTGACAACAGTCCATCCTGACGTCGAATCAGTAGCGTCTGACTTGTGAATACTGACCGAATTAATATCGAGGTAAATATGTTCGACGTTCCCCTTGAACGGAGCGTCGAAAGCCTGAACGACCAATGTGCCCGTCTTCGTTTCATCCGAAGCGCTATCGCAGGTCATCAAAACCAGCGACAGGATCGAAAAAAGAAATATTAGTTTCGTCTTCATGTTTTTGCTCCTTCTGTTTTCAATTAGCAAAATTCCTGCTATGATATTACCATAAGTTCAAACCATATACTGTGTGTTTTATCACTGAGACCTTTTCGCTGAAGAAAGCCAGATCACAATCACCTTGAAAATTCTTTCTATGGTTTTCAACGGAAAACCATTAAAATTGAAGCGCATTTTTAAGGAAGATAAGTGTGGATAAAAGTAAAAATCATTTCAATGTGATCCTGATCGGCGCGGGATCCGCCGGGCTGTTTGCCGCCGACCGGCTTTCTCAAACCGGGCTCTCGGTTCTCGTCGTTGACCGCGGCGAAGAACCGTCTTTGCGCACCGATATGAACTATGGAATCGGTGGCGCAGGAACATTCTCCGACGGAAAATTAAACCTGACACATCGCATTGGCGGCGAACCTGGCAGTTTCGGACGCACGCCTGCTGAAGTCGAAAAATTGATTTGTCAGGTTGATGACATTTTTACAGAAAACGGCGTCGAAGGCGGTTATTCCGGCGAAAACGGCGGCGAATATCATAAACTGCTCCGTCAGGCTAGCGCCGCCGGCGTGGAATTTATCTTCGCACGGCAACGTCATATCGGAACGGACAGACTTCACGTCGTCACAGAACGTTTTTACCGGCGGCTCATCGAACATGGAGTTCATTTCAGGAAAAATCTAAAAGTCGATGAAATCCGGCACTTTGACGATCATTTTGAACTCGTTTGCGGCAACGAAAAACTGACTGCCGACGCAGTCATCGCCGCTCCCGGACGCGCAGGCGCTTACTGGCTAAGAGAGCAGGCCAAGCGTCTGAACATTCAAACCATTTACGGACCGATCGATGTCGGCATTCGCGTCGAGTTTCCCGCCGTTATCTATCATGAAATCGGACAGATCATGTACGATGCCAAATTCAGACTTTACAGCAAGTCGTACGACGATCTCGTCCGAACGTTTTGCACGAATCCGAACGGCTTTATCGTCGCCGAACATTTCGATGATTTCGTCCTTGTAAATGGTCACGCACGGCGGGATTCCAAAACCGACAACACGAACTTTGCCTTGCTGTCTCGCGTCGTTTTAACCGATCCAGTCGAAGACACAACAAAATACGGACGCGATATCGCCCGCCTGGCAACGACAATCGGCGGCGGTAAACCCATCATCCAGCGGTTGACCGATTTTCTGTCGGGAAGACGTTCGACATGGGATCGAATCTCACGTTCGTCAATCGTTCCGACATTGAAAGACGCGACGCCGGGAGATATTGCCATGGCATTTCCTCAGCGAATCGCCACAAATCTGATGGAAGGTTTGAACGTTCTGAACTCTATCATTTCCGGATTGGTTTCGAACAACACCTTGCTCTACGCACCGGAAATTAAATTTTACGACACGAAATACAATGTCACGCCGTTTATGGAAACATCCGTCAGGAATCTATTCGTCGCGGGCGACGCGAGCGGACACAGCCGCGGAATCGTTTATTCGGCGGTGACCGGTATGTTTGCCGCGGAAGGCGTGATGAAAAATCTGGGAAAACTTTAACAATCAATTGGAGTCGATCATGGGCGAACTATTGACAGAAAAACCGAAAAGACTGATTTCTCTCGACGCTTTCAGAGGAATTACTATTGCCGGGATGATCATGGTGAACAATCCCGGAAACTGGGGCAAAATTTATCCGCCGCTGGGTCACGCGCGCTGGCATGGCTGGACGCCGACGGATTTTATCTTCCCATTTTTCCTGTTCATCGTCGGCGTGGCAATTGTCTATGCTTTTTCCAATCGTCTGGAAGTTGGCGCTCCGCGTAAATCGATCTATTTGAAAATCGCCAAACGAACGGCATGGTTGTTCGGCATCGGTCTATATCTGAGCGCGTTTCGCGGAATCCCGACCCCCGAACTTAAAGTTTTAGGCGGACTGCTGATCCTTGGAATTCTGGGATTTTATATCGTCCGCGGACTTTCCATTTCTGCTGAAATAAAAAATCGATATTTAAAGTACATCAAGATTGCACTGACTTTTATCGTTCTCCTGCTGGCCGCCGCCGGTATTATGGGCGTGAATTTGTCCACGTTGCGGATTCCCGGAGTTTTACAACGAATTGCCGTAA
>JAQUKI010000224.1 GCA_028719225.1 Fidelibacterota bacterium
CTTTGTCGGTTAGTCCCGCGGAAAGGATTTTCCGCTTAATTTTATGTCGAAAGTTTTCGCTTCCAGATGGCACCTTTCCGTGTGTCTTCCACAACGATCCCTTTTTCTGATAAAAGCATTCTCAGCCGGTCGGATTCCTTCCAATCGCGATTTTTCCGGGCGGCTGTCCGTTGATTCAGAAGCGCCTTTTCTTCTTCGGTCAGGCTCTCTGATTTCGATGAAAAGATATTCAGAATGTCGTCTATTGTCGCCAGGAACTGTTCGATCTGTTTCGCGTCGGCTTGCGATAGCGATGATTCCCGGCGAAAGTTATTGACCTCGTGCATCAGTGTAAATATTACTGCAAGCGCTTCGGAAATATTCAGATCGTCGTCCAGCGCCGACTCAAAATTCTGACGCGCATCGGTAACGATTGTCGAAAGTTGTTCCACGCCGTCAGTCAAATCATTGTTTAAAGATTTTTTAAAATCTCTCAGGCGGGTAATCATCTTTGCCGACATGTCCAGTTTTTCTTCGGTGAAATTCAGTTTCTGCCGGTAATGCGTGCTGAGAAGCGTCAGCCGGATCGCCGTCGGATCGACGCCTTTTTCGAGCATCTGCCGGAGAAAAATAAAGTTTCCGAGCGACTTGCTCATCTTCTCGCCATCGACAAGCAGATGTTCGCAGTGAAGCCAGAAATTGACGAATTTTTCGCCCGACGCGGCTTCGCTTTGCGCGATTTCATTTTCATGATGCGGAAAGATATTATCTACGCCACCGGTGTGCACATCGAAATGCGTACCGAGATATTTGGAACTCATCGCCGAACACTCGATATGCCAGCCGGGTCTTCCTTTGCCTATTTCCGTTTCCCAAAAAACATCGCCGTCTTCCGGTTTCCATCCTTTCCAAAGCGCGAAATCGCGGATTTCTTCCTTCTCATATTCATCGGATGCGACGCGGTTGCCGCGAACCATCTCCTTGACATTCAGACATGCCAACTGGCCGTATTTTGGAAACTCGGAAACCTTAAAATAGATCGAACCGTCTTCCGTTCTATAGGCAATTCCTTTCGCCAACAATTTTTTCACCAATTCAACCATTTCCGGAATGTGCGCCGTCGCCGCCGGATAATGCTCAGCGCGTTCGATCCCAAGCGAATCCAGATCCTGAAAAAACGCTTCGACATAAGGTTTGGTAAATTCTAAAATTGGTTTTCCCGTCTTCTGTGAATCGCGAATGATCTTGTCGTCGATATCTGTAATATTCATGACTTGAATAACGCGGTAGCCTTTGAACTTGAGATACCGGCGAAGAAGATCTTCAAAAAGATAGGCACGGAAATTACCGATGTGCGCATAATTATAGACAGTCGGTCCGCATGTGTACATCCGGACAACACCCGGTTCGATGGTGTTAAAATTCTCTTTTTTTCGCGATAGCGTGTTGTAAAAACATGTCGTCATGACGGAAATCCCAAAGGTAGAGTAAACAATTTCTTCTTTTTTTGCACTGAAACCGGTTTCAATAAATCCGAATTTACTTGAACTTCGAAAGCCGCCTGGACGGCATCCAGTGCGATGATAAATTTATCTTCGTTTTCGATTCGCTGGATTTTCCCGATGACGCCCTTCATCGGGCCGGCGGTGATCTCAACCATTTTTCCAATCTGCAAATAATCTTTTGCAGATAACTCAACACCACACGCAAGAACCCGCTTCAGGGCATCGATCTGAAAATCCGGAATGGTCGCAAATTGTTTCTTGAATGTCACGATATGGACAACGCCATGTGTTTCCCGAACGTAGAGCGTCTGATTCAGTAAGATTCGTACAAAAACATAGCCGCGAATGAGCGGTTCCAGAACTATCTGCTTCCGGTCGCTCCATTCATGAATGCCGCTGACCAACGGAAGGTAATTTTCGATTCCCCTGTCCGTCAGCAACTCAACGATTTTCTTTTCGTGGCGCGGTTTGGTGTAAACGGCGTACCAATGAAGAGAATCGTTGAGCAACTCTATACAGTTCATCATCACTTTTTCGTCGGTATCTGTTTTCATCTATTGAGTCCGAGTTTGATGATTTTTTCTAGCAGTTCATTAAATGAAATACCAACGGTTTTCGCGGCTTTTGGAACCAGACTCGTCGAAGTCATGCCGGGCAGTGAATTCATTTCCAGAAAATAAGGTTTGTGATCGAGGCTGAGCCGCAAATCCATTCTGCCGTAACCGGAACAGTTTAGCGCTTTGAACGCAACAACTGTCCAATCCTGAATTAGACGCGTCAGCATCGGTTCGACTTCTGCCGGCATTCGGTACTCGCTCATACCATGCATATATTTGCATTCGTAATCGTAAATGCCGTGTTTTGGACAGATTTCAACAATCGGCAAGGCTTTATCGCCTAAAATAGCGACCGTCAGTTCGCGTCCTTCGATAAATTTTTCGACGAGAATGGAGCCATTGAACTTCCGCGCAACTTTCAGTGCGGAATCCAGCGATTTAACATCGCGTACGATCGTCAAACCGACCGTCGATCCTTCATGTGCGGGTTTGACGACGAGCGGCGGTTGAAATTTTGCCAGAATTGTTTCGATTATTTCAGCGTTTTGACGGTTTTCGTCGTTCCGAAAACATAACCATTCCGGTGTCGGAATTCCGTGCTTTTCAAATATAACTTTCGAGACGATCTTATCCATGGTGATGGCGCATCCCTCGACGCCGGAGCCGTTGAATTTCAATCCCATCGTCTGTAAAATCGCCTGAATCGCGCCGTTTTCACCGCTTCCGCCATGAAGCGCGTTAAATATGAATTTCGCGGACTGAACTTCGGGGGCGCTTAAAAGTGTTGCCAGATTCCGATCGCCGTTTCGGATCATTTTCTGTGTCGGTTTCATAGGACTTTTAATTTGTTCGATGGGAAGAACCGTATCGAGACACAGTACGTCGTGGCCGTTTTCTTTCAGTGCGTTTGCGATGTTCGTCCCACTGTTGAGTGAAACCTCCCGTTCCGATGAGGCGCCGCCTTTTAAAACAACAATTTTCATTTCAAATTTTCCTTTTTCATTTGTTCGATCAGTCGAGCCGCTGCCAATAAATTTTCCATAATGTATTCGGGCGCCGGATTCCAGTTTCCGGCATCTATCGTTTCGCGCAAACCGGTCTTCACAAGAATCGTATGACATCCGGCATTTTTACCGGTTTCAACGTCCCGTTTCGAATCGCCGATAAACCAGGATTTGGAAAGATCGATGTCATTCATTTTCGCGGCTTTGAGCACGTTCGTGATTTTCGGTTTCCGGCAGCCACATCCGGCATCCGGATGATGAGGACAGTAGAAAATTCCGTCGAGAATGATCCCATTTATCCGGAATTCAGCGGTGATGAAGTCATGGATTTTCTGAACTTTTTCAACCGTTGTCAGTCCTTTAGCGATACAAGCCTGATTTGTGATAATCACCAACCGAAAGCCACAACGGGAGAGAATTTTTAAAGCCTCAATTGTAAATGGAAACAGCCAGAACTCGTCGAGATTTTTAATGTAATCCCGACTGTCGGCATTCAGAGTACCATCCCGATCTAAAAATACGGCTCGGTTCATAAAAATGTTTACATCACTTTCGTTTTTTTCAGGACGCCATCGCCGTAATAACTTTTTCCACTCCTTCGACGGCGTTTTTCGCGAAGAAGTCGGCGTGGATCGAATTGGCATATTCTTCGGAAACAGGTGCTCCGCCAACAATGATGATCGACGGAATGTTGTTCTCTTTCAGTGATCGAACGATCTTTTCCATATTCATCATCGTCGTCGTGAGCAACGCCGAGAGACCGATTACGTCCGGTTGATGTTTCCGTGCTTCCTGGACGAATTTTTCCGCAGATACGTTAACACCGAGATCGATGACTTCGAATCCAGCGCCTTTGA
>JAQUKI010000225.1 GCA_028719225.1 Fidelibacterota bacterium
AAAGTCACGCGCTCGTCCCATCTCTTTACGTTGATGATATCTGTTGCCTGAAAACCGACCACGACGATAACCCGGTTTGAAATCGCTAATGCAGTGTCAATTACGGTTTCGATTATCGTAGATTGTTTGAAAGGCAGCAGCGGTTTGAAAGCTCCCATTCGGGTAGAAAGTCCGGCGGCAAGAATGACAGTATCGAGTTTTTTAACCACGAATGAACACAAATAGAAAATTGTATATTAAAGATTGAAGGTTGGAGATATTAGATTTCAAATTGAGCATTTCAAATTCCCTGTTTTTTTAAAACATCCGTGGATATCTGCGTTTATCCGCGGCAAAGTTCATTCTCCGCGTTCTCGGCGTCATCCACGGTTAATAATAGAATCCAGGTCGGACTCGACTGCCTCGGGAACAATGACCGAATTTTCGATGGCGGCCAAATCCTTGAATCCCAGACCGGTGAGTAACACAACGACATTTTTAGCAGGATTAATTTTTTCATGGTCTTTCAAAAATCCGGCCCAAGCGGCGGCAGCGGCCGGTTCGACAAATACCCCGGCTTCTTTACAAAGTTCAAGTTGCGCCTGCGAAATTTCACCATCGCTGACTTCCGTTGCCCAGCCCTGACAGGCCCGCATGAATTTAACTGCCATGCGGCCATTGGCCGGTGAAGCGACTGAAATCGAATCGGCCGCGGTTGTCGCCTTTTCAATAGCCAGCATTTTTCCGGTTTGAAAGGCTTGCGCAATGGCATTCGAGCCGCTGGCTTGTACACCGACGATTTGCGGCATTTTCCCGATTAATCCGGCGCTCCGCAAATCGGCAAAACCCTTATAAACGCCGGCATAAATCACGCCGTCGCCGACCGGCACGAAAATTACATCCGGGGCGTTCCGGCCAAGTTGATTGAAAATCTCGATGGAAACGGTTTTCTTGCCTTCGATAGTCAGCGGATTGTAAGCCGTGTTGCGGTTGATTCCGCCGAACTTCAAGGTGTATTCGATAGACAATTTGAAAGCATCGTCATAGGTGCTGCGAATCGGGATGACCGTTGCGCCGTAAAGCACCGATTGCATGAGTTTGGCTTTCGGAGCGGTCGCCGGAACGAAAAGGATGACTTGCAGCCCCAGTGCCGCACCCGCGCAGGCCATTGCCGAACCGGCATTGCCGGTCGAGGCCAAAACAACGGTTTTCTCGTCATGAAATAAAGCCTGTGCCGCGACCAATTGCGAAGCGCGATCCTTTAATGAACCCGACGGATTCGCGCCGTCATTTTTCAGGAACAGGTTCGGAAAACCGTACTGCCGTCGCAATTTCACCGGCGCAACGAGTATCGTATTGCCGACCGGATAAGCGGCGGCATTTGGCAATTGATAAACCAGGAAATCCTCCGGAGCAATCGCCGGTTTCTTTTTCAACGATAATAAATATTCCGGGGCGAGGATGGTTTCCAGTACACCCTTTTGAAATTCACCTTCAACCGGCTCACATTGCGGACAAAGGTAACGGATTTGGTCGCCCGAATATTCAGTCCCGCAATCAGTACAACGATAGGAAAAATTCATAGATTAATTCACTTCTTTTTTATTTCAGTTATCATCCATTCCGCATAATCATTTAATTTTCCCGCCAGAAAATACGGCAGGTTCAGCAACCAGAATTCTTTGCCCGCCACCGTCACTGTCTTTTGAAGATTTAATTCTCCGGCATATAATCGGATGGCATACGGATGCTCAACAGCGTTCATGAATTGATGTAATGACCGCAGTGTACCGCTTTTGCCGGATTTGATTTCTACCGGTATCAAGAAGTTTTGGAACGGCAATAAATAATCGACCTCGGCATTGGACAACTCCCGTTCACGCGTCCAAAAAACCGGTTTTTGATCAGACAGACTATCCGCCGCAATAATCTCCTGGTAGGCAATATGTTCAGCGATTAAACCTTTGTAAAAGGCGTGCAAATCAGAGTGCTTGAAGAACTCAACCTGTAAACCGGCGCGGAAATTGACCAATCCAGTATCAAGGAACTGGAGGCGCGGCGATTTTCTTAAATCCGGCTGGGCTGGAAACTGGCAACGAGTGGTCGGGTAAATGATCTTTATTAACATGGCGCGCTCTAATGTTTTTAACGCCTCGCTCATTTCCCGCGACCTGTAATTGGATTCGCCAAATCCATGGAACACGATGCGCTTGCCGGCTTCCAAAGGTGCGGTCTCTATCGCATGCCGCAGATGAGCCGCAACCGTGGTAGAGCGGGCATATTTGGCAACATCATCCAAATAGGTGGCCATTAGACCTTCGTAGATTTTGCGTAGGGCTGTAACGTCTCGCTGTTCGGCATAGTTACGAACAATCTCCGGCATACCGCCGATCATTGTATAGTGATGAAACAGTTCCAAAAGTCTGGCATATGCCAAAGGTGACGGGGGAATCTCATCGTAATATTTGAGTATCTGGATTTCGCCAATGGCGTTTAAATATTCGCGAAAACTAACCGGATACATATATCGGTACTCAACCCGTCCGACCGGAAAGGATACCTGACGCCGTTCCATCATGATCTCTAAAAGAGAACCGGCGGCGATAACAAACAGGTCCGGTAATTCTTCATAAAAATAACGCAACATAGCAGTCGCTTCAGGAGAATTTTGAATTTCATCGAGAAATAAAAGCCGCCGTCCGGACGATAAATCAACATTTTTACTTAACGCGATCATCTGAACCAATTGACGAACCGGCAAATTCTGACGAAACAGATCGCAATCTTCCGGTTTTTGAAGATCGAGGTGGATATAGCAATCAAAGTCAGTCGCGAACAGATCGACTGCGACAGTTTTTCCGACTTGCCGGGCGCCTCTTAATACCAATGGTTTCCGATTAGGTTGAGCTGCCCAGTTTTTTAATTCGTCAACTAATTTTCTACTAAACATCTATTCTCGTCTTTATATGTAACAATACCAGGGCAAATTTATATAAATCTTGTAACAAAACCAGGGCAATTATATATAAATCTTGTAACAATACCTGGGCAATATTTAACCGCGAAGCCCGCAGAGCGCGAATGAAATTTTATATAAACACCCGATTTCTGGCGTCTTAAGCGCCCTCCGCGGTTACTACGGTCTGCCACCCATTGTCAAAGCCATCACGGCTTTGGCGGTGTGCAGACGATTTTCGGCTTCGTCGTAAATAATTGCCGCCGGGCCGTCGATGACCTCGTCGGTTACTTCCTTACCGCGGTCGGCGGGAAGGGCGTGCATGTATTTGACTTCCGGCGCGGCTAATTTCATCCGGCGGGCGTCGCAAATCCAGTCCTTATGCTTCTCGAGATTGGTTTTCATTTGCTTTCTGCATTCGTCTTCGTTGGTTAAGTATTCGTCGAACTCATAATTGCCGAATCCGCCCCAGTTCTTCGGGACGACGATCTGGGCCCCGCGGAAACCTTCGTCCATATTATCGGTGAATGACAGTTTGCCGCCATTCAGCCGGGCGTTGTCCCGGGCTTGTTCGACGTATTCTTTCTTCAATGGAAATTCTTTCGGAGCGGCGACCGTTACATCCATTCCGAAACGCGGAAACATTAATATCTGCGACAGCGGTACGGAAAGCGGTTTGGCGTGGCTGGTAGCATACGCCCATGAAATCGTGACTTTCAGGCCTTGTAGATTCTGCCCGAAATATTCCTGCATCGTCATCAGATCGGCAATGACCTGCATCGGGTGATAAATATCGTCCTGTAACGAAAGTATCGGCACCGATGAGTATTGCGCCATTTCGCGCAGATATTTGTTGCCGATACCGTAAAAGCAGTTGCGGCAGGCGATGCCATGTCCCATCCGCGAAAGCACCATGGC
>JAQUKI010000226.1 GCA_028719225.1 Fidelibacterota bacterium
ATAAGTTCCCCCCGAGCTGAAAGCATCATTCAAGTTTATTGTTTGAGAATAGGTACTATTCAAAATGGGAATATTAATCCATCCTAACCTTTCTCTTTCAAACGAACTCATACATGACGTGCCTTTCCCATCCATAATACCCCACTCACCTATTTTTGTAAAATGAACAAATCCATAGAGATAATGGCCAAATTCATGAATAATCGTACCTAAATAATGTGGGTCATAAATATCTCTTTGAATTGTACCGGATCCACCCGCGCCAGCTTCTATCTTAACACCATCAAACAACAAATATGTTCCAGAAGGAAATGAATAATGATAACCCGTCAAACTGCAAATTCCCCAATATCCCGAAACGTCTAAAGCTGTTATATTAATATTTCTAAAGCACAGATATATCATATCTACATATCCATTACCATCACCGTCATATTGTGAGTAATTGATAGATTGGTTTAACTCTGTCAATATCTCCTCGGTGAGATATTCAATTCCTCTTCCACTGGAATGGAAATAATAGCTTTGATTGTGTAACGGAATATATAGTTCCGGATATACATCCCCGATTAAATCATAAATACCCTGAGACATAACATGAAAGTATCCACTAAGGCTGGGATCTTCATACTCCGATTCAACTGTTGACGAAATGATATCTGGCGCCCAACCTGGCAGGGTATTCAACGTGGATGGCCATTGATCTGTTAATGGCGGGGAATCATAATTATCTTCAGAAAACTTGATGAATATCACCAATACTTTATAAGTACCGCTAGTAGGAACGTATGGTGCGCTTAGCCCAACTTTACTTTGTGCTAAAGTTAATTGACTATTATCAACATCGATTGCGAATAAACCAGAATAAAATAACGCTAACGTGAATGTTAAGTAAAGAATACAGTATTTCATTTTTCTTCCTCCTTTTTTAAAATTATTGGATATATAATATCTTTCTGACAACTTGGATCATATTGTTTTCTAAAATAACAAAATAAACTCCGCTCGCGACTTTACTCCCGATTTGGTTTGTACCATCCCAAATCGCCTGATACGAACCGGATAATTTTTCAGTTGAATATTCCAGAATTTTAATAGTACGACCCAATAGATCGACAATTTTCAATGAAATGTTCGATTTAGTGGCTGTATAATAACTGATTGAAATATTTCTGTTAAACGGATTAGGATAGACATCCAATGAGATATTTATTTTTTCTTTTAGGTAATTATTATCTGTAATTATATCAAGAGTCAACGTTGTATCTCCAATAAGACGACCATTTACATAACAGCCTTTAAGCCAATCATTTCCGCCTCCCTCATAATAAGCACGATAAATACCCATATTTTCTGCAAGATAATATTCTGTGGCAGTCAGATAATCCCAATAATATAGAATATTTTTCCCGAATTCATTATACCAGACATCCATAACAACCCAATGACAATATTCCGGATACGGACCACAATCAGACGTTGGAATATCGGATGAGAAAGTATCTCCTTTGGAAACATTAAGTTTTAAAAACCGCTCCTGATGATCATAAATCCACTCAAATATATAAGCTGAAGTATCTACTCTTTCATAACGAAAGTCTATCTCACCTGTATATTCACTTTTAACAGAGATTTTTTTAAAGATATCACCACCTAACAGTGTATCGCCAATCACTTTTAATGTCCTATATCCAATTATATCGCCATAAGGCATATAACACGAGTAAATCCAAAAATTGCCATTGTCAAGAGGATAGAGCGATTTCCAACTCGTGTCCGGGCTATTATTTGAAGAATTGTCTATATTGATTTCATGACAATAAATCGTTGTACTTTTAGGAAAAGATATGAATAGGATAAAAAAAAGAATCCAACCTGCTATTGCTGATGAAATAAAAAAATATTCATTTTTTCTTCTACTAACTTTTGGGTCATGTCTTAATGGCTCATTAATACAAATTTCATTCTGGAAGTCATTCACTGTTTTTTTAATTTTCCTTCGGTCCCAACAATTTCCTTTATATCTGACTCTAGTGTATATTAAGAAGGAGAGTTTGTTAATCGGACAAAAAAATTTAAAATATTTTCGAATCATCTCACTATCGCCATTTTCTTTGTCTCGCTGAATCCCGCCGAGGTTTTCAGCGTATAGAGATATATCCCGCTGGAGACTGTCTGCCCGGATTTATCCTTGCCGTCCCATATAACTTGGCGAAATCCGGCCGGTTGATTCTCATCTAACAGCCTGACGATTTCACGACCCATGATGTCGTAGATCGTCAGCGTTACGTGAGACTCTTCCGGCAGGTCGAAGGCGATGGTCGTCTGTGGATTGAACGGATTGGGATAATTGTTTCTCAGTGCAAATTTCTCCGGCAAGATTTGTTTGACTGCTTCCGGCTGACGCGTGCGTTTCGCAAGGCTCCAATCCACTTTCTCTCCCATTTCCCTAGCGGCCAGTAATGCCAATTCATCATTCGGATATTTCGATTTCAGGGTTTGCAGATGATTACCGGCTTTTACCGAGTTTTTCAAATCCGTGTTGCTGACCAAAACAAGGTTATACAACGCCATCTTTTCACTTTCCGTGCCCGGATAGCGCACAAGTATGTTGTCGTAAGTATTCACAGCATTTGCGACATTCCCGTCCCTCAGATAAGTCCCGGCAAGCAAATCGAAGGCTACTCTTCTCAGTTCAGGATTGGTTTTCTCGCCATCGGTCAATCCTTTCAAGTATTCGCTCAATCCGGTTTTTCCCGCTTCCTGATATAAGTGAAATATCTTCACTAACGACCGTTTGGCTTCTTTCGATTGCGGAAATTTATTAATGAGGATCTGGTAAATATTGATCGCTTCTTCCGTTTGATGGGTTATTTGCAGTTCGTTCGCCCATAGCCATAAGTCGGACAGGCGATTAACATTCGGTTTCTTCGGATTGAAACCGCTGGTATCGTCGTCATTTGGCTGTTTGATGTTACTAAGAATCTTTCCCAACGATGAACCGCCGCCGGGATTCGTTGGCAAATAGGGATTATAGTCAATCGAACAACCGGCGTAGGGTTGAAACGTGTACTGATTATTCCACCAGTTGTATTCCGCTTCGATATGCGAGTCCATTTCCAGAAAGGCGCTTTCAAACGTATTGCCATAAACGCTATTGTATCCGCCGATGCGGTTATTGTATGGATCGCTCGAGCCCATAAACGGCTCCGAGTAGTAACGCGCAATGATACCGGTCTCGTTTTCTTTAATGACGTTGAAACCTTTGGCTTCCTGATTTTCGCTTTCCGGATATTTAGGTCCGAACTGCGGAGAAGCGTAAGAATAAAATGAAGCACCGAAGAAATTGGAGGCGATGCTGTTGTTGTAAAACACCGGGGAACCATACTGAAAGTAAACGCCGTCGGTATTGCCGGTAATTTTGTTATCCGTAATCGTCGGCGATGCGATATAACCACTAATACCCTGCTCATTATTGGAGATAGTATTACTGATCAATCTCGGATTCGCCCGGTCGCAATAGACGCCGTACTGAGCGTACTGGATATCGCAATATTTAAGGATACAATTGGCGTCGTTGCTGGAATCTTCAAAGCGAATGCCATACCATGAACCGGCAGATGGCGTGGAACTGCTTGAAGTAAATACGATATGGTTTGCAGAGTTTCCCTGAGCGTTCAGGATGCCGTTGACGGTGATCTTCTTACAGGAATTGAAAGCGACCTTGGTTCCCGGATTGATGGTCAATTCCACGCCGGAGGCGACCGTGACGTCGCCGGTGACAGTCACTTTACCGTACCATGTCGTGTTTGTAGAAATAGCGCCACTGACGCT
>JAQUKI010000227.1 GCA_028719225.1 Fidelibacterota bacterium
ATTGACGGCGCAATGTCGACAAACGGAGCAATCCTCACAATTAATGACGATGGAACCGGAATACATTCATCACGCGATGGAGACGATCCTTTCACGTGGAAAACGGAAGACAGCGTCCTGACGGTTAAACTTTCCGACGATAAGACCTTAACTGCGAGCTACCTGTTTGACGCCAACACCGTAACTCTTTCTTATGAAGAGGATGGTAAAACCGTTGTAGAGAAATATGCCAAATATACCGGAGATCGCGATGCCAATCTGATCGGAAAATGGGTTGGCGTTCGCTCAACATTGGATGGCGTCGATCAGGTTCCGGCGATGACCGTGACGATGAATTCAGATGGTGCGGCTACCGCATTTTTCATGGATTCTAGCAACATCGGATCCCAGGCTTTTTCATGGACAACATCCAGTAAGTATTTACTCAACGATCTTCTCACCGAAGATTCCGACATGTGGACGGGAATAGAATATACACTTGCGGCGCCTTTGATGTCGGTCAAGGAATATTATGATGAAGGCCAGGTAATCCTATCGACGTTCATCAAGGACACCGGAGAAAAGGATGTCAACCTGACCGGCACGTGGAATCTCACCGCTTTGGCGGTTAATGGAATTTCTATTCCATCACAATACATTCCGCAGGGATGGTCGTTTTCATTAGACGCCACAAGCGGAGCGGGTTCTCTCGTACTCGACACGACGACAGTAACCTATTCGTGGACAACTAATTCCGGTTATTTATTGCTTTACCCGGCGCTAGCGTCACAACAAATCGGAATCGGCCAGCAGTACACCATTAACGGAAACACTCTTTCATTCTCGATTGTGTTCAACGAAAAAACCGTCGGATACTTATTCGGATCATCCCAATATCTTGCCGCCTATGCCAGATCAGCCGAATACGTTGTTGCGACTTTCACATTCACGAAACAGTAATTCGAAAAACGGCTTTGCCGTTCACCGAAATAATCAACGCGGTGAAATTCTCTGTCTTCCTTTCCGATAGAGAGTTTAGCCGCGTTTTAATTATCTTTTGCGCCCTCAATGATCCAGTCTTCAATGAGCTGAATCTGAGTAACGGTCAACGGATTGGCATTTAGCGGCATCCGGTTGTTAATCCGGCTTTGTTCGGCATCAGGTTTGGAAACCGCCTCGTATAACAAACTTGCATCCGCATTTCCCGCAACAACGATCGGGCCGTTCAGACTTTGGCCGTTCATCGTACTTTCATAAGTGGTCAGTTCGAGATTGCTTTGCCCTGCGTTTCCATGACAACTCAGACATTTCGTGTTGAAAATCGGCTGAATGTCATGTGAATAGCTGGCGCTATATTGTGTCGAGCTATCACAGGAAACGATCAGAAAAAAACTGGCTATAAAAATTGCCAAACCGGATTTTTGAACATATTGAGTTTTCATTTTTTGCTCCCATCGGGTAATTGTTGAGAAATACTTAAAGACGAGATCGTTCCGGCGTCGCCTAAACTGACGACAGCCAGATCGAACCGAAACGTCCGCCAGATCATCCCGGCCCCAACAGATGAAGCCGCAAGAAAATTCGTGAATGTCTGACGCCCCAGAAGATCGAACCGCCGGGTCGAGGTTCCCCAACGGAGAAAATATCGGCCACCAAAGACGAACTCGCCGCCGACCTTGCCGACGACTTTTTCTTTATTCGTTCGGTAAACATCCGCAGAAATGATCATCGGCAGATGCGCAAGTTTTTTTGAAATACCAAAAACGATGGTCGCAGGCGTTTTCTCTTTCACGTCGTTAAAACCAGACAACACCACGCCGAAATGATGATAACCGGCGCCGATTGAAAGCGTCGATTCGCGATCGTAATACATAACGCCGAAAGAACCGAGAAGCGCGTCCGCCGACAAACTTCCGATAACCGATCGAGCGTAGGTCGATGAGGCGCCGAGACTGAACCGCCGCGTCATCTTACGCCCATATGCTACGGTCAAATCAAAATCATTGGCTGAATAATCACCGGTCTCATTTCCTTCACTATCTCGTTCCGTGAATGAACCGTAGTTTAGCAAATGACTCATCACGGCGATATTTCCGCCAAAAGGCGCTGATGTTGTCACATATCCGGTCGAAGACGAAATATCGGCGACGAACGACGTGTAATTGATCTGCCAGCAGTTGGCTGTCATCGAAATCGTAGCCGGATTGAACTGCATTCCGGAGCCGTCGTTATTCACGCTCGATGTCGCTGCACCCATTCCCCATGAACGCGAATTGACCGGAAAATTCAATCCCTGAAACAACGCCTGTGCGAATCCCGCCGAAACGCCGAACATCAAAACAACGGTGAGCGCGCCGGTCTTACATTTTCCCAAAATATACTTGCTCTTTTTGTTCCTGCTCATCCCATTTCCGAACGGTTTTTTTATTCCTTTCACGAATGCTCAGCCACGCCAAAACAACGAGGATCGTCATAACGACCCATAAAATATATTGAATATCCAGCAGAAATACCCACTGATAATTTTTAGATAAATACTCTCTCCAATGAAATTCAAAATCCGCCGGTTCGATATTTGTCGCCAGCGCAAGAGCCATTTCAAAGTCTTTGCCGCGCTTCATTGCAGTCAGAATTTCCTGAAAAACGGTAACGCCGTACGCACTTGCCAGATATTCGATCGCCGTTCCGCTTTCCGCATAAGCGAGTTCGGCTGTCGGTTGACCGAGCCGGAGAAAATCCGACAACCTGTCAAGCGAAATCAGCCGTTTTTTTAACATCGCAAATGAAACCACAACACGACTCCGCGAATCGAATTCCTCTGAAAAATAAATCGCGAGTCCTTCTGAAAACCATACCGGCATTAAATTTAACGGAACGGATTGTCCCATCGTTAAATGCACCAGTTCGTGCAGAATTGTCGTTCGGTATTGACGCAATGTTGTGTGCGCATAGTCCGGCGTTTTCATGATGACAATTCCCGGTGGAAATATCGTTGCCGCTCCAACCCAATCCGGCAGTCGCGTTCCGGTATATCGGATGAAATCAGAATCCGAACTAACCAAAATGAAGCGGATCGGTTTATCCGTTTTACCATACATTTTTCCCATTTCCGGAAGAGCACCTCGGATGGTCGTTTCCGTGAATTTTCCCAGTTCATTATATTGTTCCGGGCGAAAAATCCGGATCGATGCCGCGAACGTGGAAAATGCTAATCCCTCAATGAGAATTACAATTATGGCCACTCGTTGCATCAAAGCAAGTCCAGTGGATCGATGTCGATGACGATCCGCGCCCGTCGATTGAATTCTTCCCACGACGGAGAAACAATCAGCGAATGCAACAATCCGCGCAGTTGGATTCCATTCGGATCGCGGTCTTTTCTGGATTTCAGAATGATCGAGTAACGATAACGGTTTTTGATCTTTCCAAGTGGCGCCGGCGCTGGGCCGAGCAATGCGATGCGCTTTTTCTTCCGTTGCAGGAATTCAGCAACTTCATCGGCAACATCCGCGGCGCTTTGGGAATTGATATCTGAAATCGACACCAATGCGATCCGGCTGAACGGCGGATAGTTCAACGGATTCCGCTCATTGAGTTCGCAATTTGAAAACTTCGAGATATTTTGTTGAATGGCGCACTGGATTGTAAAATCCTGCGGTTTGAACGTCTGCAAAACGATCTCGCCCTGAATATCACCGCGCCCGGCTCGCCCCGAAACCTGATATAGCAATTGAAAAACACGCTCCCGCGCCCGAAAATCCGGCAAATACAATCCGATGTCGGCATTCAGAATTCCAACCAATGAAACGTTGGGAAAGTCAAG
>JAQUKI010000228.1 GCA_028719225.1 Fidelibacterota bacterium
AATGACGACAGTAATACCGAGTTCAATCAGTGTAAAACCATTGTTATTTGAGGCATCGAATTTCATCCTTCTATTGATTCCAGTATTCTGTTAAAACTGTCGATAATCGAATAGAGTAATTACTTTATCCCGGAATCAAAACCATTACGGTGACGTTTTTATAATCTTCGGCGATTCCATCGACATCCGCTCCACCGGTTCCATCATGAGGATCATCGACTGCCGTTACAGTCGTTGTACGATAGCCGATTTTATCTGAAAGCATAATACTCGTGTTGTTCTCGGTCAAACTATCGGTAAGTTCGGAATAAGCATACCGATTTGCATTCTCAAGCCGATCTGTCGCCGTCAACAATGCCAGACGATGATAACGCTCTTCGTTTAGATATTGTTCGCCACCATAAAAAAACTGCAACCCGCCGATCATAACGACCATCGACAGGAAAACGGCAATAGACACTTCGATTAGTGTCATGCCGTCTTCCTGTTCGATTTGTCGTGGGAAAAGTTGCATATTGAAATTCCTCCGTTCAAAAAGAGAAAGTTACCCTCTCTCTTTTTTAAGGATTAATTTCCTCCTGCTAAAGTCCCGGCTTGATCCAGCGTCCTTGGGCTTTCAAGAACATCAGTATTCGTGCAGGTGATCGTGTAGGTCGAATCTGCTGATTCCAGCGTGTAATTCGCCGCCGCAAAGTATTTACCTGTCAGATCGTCGGCGCTGACATCCAGACCAGTAACAGCTGTTACTGCCGTTCCGGATGCGGCTGTTGGATAAACACCGTTTCCAGCAAAATAGACACGCAAACCCGTCCGGATCGTTCCCAGGGCAGCATCACATTCGGTCATTTTGGCTTTTGATACGTTCGATTGATAAATCGGTACGGCCACGGCGGCAAGAATACCGACGATGACGATAACGATCATCAGTTCCACCAATGTAAAGCCCGCTTGATTTTTGAAAAAGTTCTTCATTTTAGTTTCCTCCTTGTGTGTTTGTTATGTGAACTCTTTTTCATTTTATTTGTTACGAGAATTATCCATGAATTACACTTGTCATCTGAAAAATCGGCAGATATAAAGCAAGAACGACGACCAACGCCAGAATGCCCATTCCAATCATCAATATCGGCTCGATCAGCGACGTCAGCGAGTCTATCGATGTATTGAACTGTCGTTCGTAAAACTCGGAGATTTTTCCGAGCATAAGTTCCAGAGCACCGGAGTCTTCCCCAACAGCGACCATTTTCACCATCATCGTCGGGAATAGAGCATGATCTGCCATCGCTTTTGCCATTGACGATCCGCCGGAGATCGATTTTTTCACTTTCTCGATTATGTCTGTAATGACGACATTGTTGACGGTTTCTCCGGAGATTCCCAGAGCATCAACAAGCGTTACACTGTTCCTCGTTAAGGTTCCCAGTGTTTTACTGAATCGCGCGAGGGTCGATTTTTTCATCATCCCGCCAGCAATCGGTATTTTAAATTTTAAATCGTCGAGAAAATAGCGTCCTTTCGGATTTTTTTTCAAGACCTTGAATCCAAACACTATACCAAGGATTAAAGCGATTTCGATGATCAGATTATTTTTAACAAAATCCGCAACGGCAATGAGTATCAGAGTCGGCGCCGGAAGTTGTGCGCCAAAACCTTCAAAGATATCCTGAAACTTCGGAACCAATAAGAAAATCACGGCTGTGACCACACACCCGAAAAAGATCATGATAAATTTTGGATAAGACATAGCGGATTTGATTTTCTTTTCGATCTTGTCTTTATCCTCGACATAGGTTGCCAACTGATCGAGAATGGAACCCATATTTCCGCCGATTTCCGCCGCCTTGATCATCGAGACGGCAATCTGTGGAAATATGTCCAAATGTTCGGAAAGCGCTTTGGAAAAATTATCACCCGCCTCGACCTGTTCTTTCACCTTAAGAATTGCATGTTTGAACTCAGCGTTTTCTGCTTGTTCGACCAGTACATTCAAGCTTTCAACCAGTTGAACTCCCGCTTCGACCATCGTCGAAAGTTGGCGGAAAAACATGACCAAATCGTCAGTTTTGGGTTTCTTTGATAAAGTAAAAAAAGAACTTTTCTTACCGGTTTTTGATGAAACCGATTTCATCTCGCGTCTTTCTGCCGAGATGATCGTGATGGACTTCTTCCGAAGAACGGACGCCAGCGAATGTGAACTTTCCGCTTCCATGACACCTTTGATTTTCTTCCCGTTCGCGTCAATCGCAATGTAAGAATATTCCGGCATTAAATAATCCTCAGGACCTCATCTATCGTCGTCAGTCCTTCTTTTACTTTCTTCATGCCGTTGAATAAGAGCGTTTCCATGCCAAGTTCCTCGCTTCGTTTGCGAATTCGCTCTTCCGAAGCATCGGCAATAATCAACTCTTTGACCTCAGGATTCAACAGAAAAAACTCGTAAATGGCAACGCGTCCCCAAAAACCTGTTCCGGAGCAATGATCACATCCTTTCCCTTTATAAAACGTGATCTCATTCGGATTGATTCCCAACGCTTCCAACCGCGCCAGTACTTCGATACCCGGTTTGTCCACCGCTTTGCAATGCAAGCAGATTCGACGCGCTAATCTCTGCGCAATAACCAACGAAAGCGCCGATGTGATCAGATATTTATCGACTCCCATATTCAATAAACGAATGATTGTCGCTACGGCGTCATTTGTGTGAAGTGTCGATAAAACTAAATGTCCGGTCAATGCCGCTTTGATCGCGATTTCCGCTGTCTCTTTATCGCGGATTTCCCCAACCATAACAATATCCGGATCCTGTCGCAAGATCGAACGCAGGCCTGCGGCAAACGTCAATCCAACCTGTGGACGCGCCTGAATCTGGTTGATGCCTTTCAGGCGATATTCCACCGGATCTTCAACCGTGATGATATTTTTATCGGGCGAATTGATAAAATTTAGCGACGAGTAGAGTGTCGTCGTTTTACCACTTCCCGTCGGACCGGTTACTAAAATCATACCATGAGCCATTGTCAAGATTTCTTTGAACTTCTGCATTGTTTTCGGTTCGAATCCGATGTCGTTGATATTCAGAGAAACACTGCCTTTATCCAAAATTCGCATAACGACTTTTTCACCATAGATCGTTGGAAGTGTGGAAATACGAATGTCAATCTGACGTCCCATGATCTTGATTTTTGTTCGGCCATCTTGCGGGATGCGGCGTTCGGCGATATCCAGATTTCCCAGAATTTTAATACGAGAGATGATTCCCGACTGCATGCGTTTCGGCGGCGGTGTGATTTCACGTAAAATACCATCGACTCTCAGCCGGATTTTTAAGTCCTTTTCCTGAGGCTCGATATGTACATCGCTAGCGCGATCTTGTGTCGCTTGCAACAGAAGCAGGTTGACGAATTTTATTGCCGGCGCGTCTTCTGCCTGAATTCTAAGCATTTCCTCGTCCGATTCATCTTCGTCATCTTCTTCAACTTCAAAATCGACCAATTCTTTCATGCTCTCTTCCAGATTTCCTTTTTGAGCATAAATCTTGTCGATTTCTTCTTCAATAACCGCCCGAGGTGAAAAAACGACATCTAAAAAATAACCTGTCTTTATCCGGATCGTATCCAGTGCGATCGGATCGAATGGATTCCACATCGCGACTGAGAGTTTACCGTCTTTTTGCCCAAATGCCAGAGCGCCGAATCGACGAGCCGTATCTTCCGGGATCAAGGCTGCAACCGACGGATCGATGAAACCTATGGTCTTCAATTCCACCCGTGGAACTTTT
>JAQUKI010000229.1 GCA_028719225.1 Fidelibacterota bacterium
AGTTCGGTTTCAACGGTAATTTCTTTCCGTTCGCCAAGTTCCCGCACATGTTTGAGGTAACGCCGTCCGTCTTCTTCGAGATCGTGTTCGTAATTCATTTCCTCGACTTTGACGAAGATGCGCGCTTTCGATAACTGTTTCAGCAAATTGATGTTGACGACATAAATCGCCTTGAGCTGTGCCTGCGTAATTTTCGCAAGCGCGATGGCATATTTCGCCGCCAGGATACACCCTTCCGATCCATCTATGAAGACGAGAATTTTTCTGATGGGTAATGTCGGAAGCATTTGCGTCATCCTTTCTTTTTTTCCAGTCGCTCTTTGACCAGTTTTAGCATTGCGAAGGTTCCTCTTTCGCTTTCTTCCAAAGAATCCTCGATAAATTTAATGGAATCTTTATAATCAGGGATAGCAATTTTTTCCAGCGCGTTGGTTCGGCGGACCGTCTTACGAACTTCCTGAGCCAATCTCAGCAAGGATACACGTAATTCGGCCAATCTTCCCATATCCGTCAAAACCTGTTTGAATCGCTGAATCGTTTCGTCAACCCAGAATGAAGTCGCGCCCGGGCTATAATACGGCGCGGTATCCGTTATACGAACATCGACTTTCGGGACGGCGACGCCCATCACTTTCAGCATGTGAATATTGACATCGGATTGAATCTGAACCGCATTTGCGAGCGATTTCACTTCGTTCTTGCCCATCGTCAACACCGCCTTTTGTAAGGCGTAAAATGCGCGCTGAAGTTCCTGTGCCATTTTCTCCTGAGTTTCGACGGTATCGTCGATCAGCGCCATCAGTTCGACGACCAGAACCTGCCGTTTCTGTTCCAGCAGATCGTAACCTTCCTGCGCAAAGGTCAGATCGCGTTTCAGTCTCAGCAAGTTACTTTTGGTCGGAACGACTTTAATTCTCGGCATATCCGTTCGTTATTCAATTTGTCCGTTAGTGGAATTGTGATAGTATTTTTCCATTTCCTCTTCCGTGACGCGATGGAGTTCTTCGCGCGGAAGGATTGAAAGAATTTTCCAACCGATGTTCAGTGTCTCTTCTATCGACCGGTCTTCATCCTCTCTTTGGGAAAGAAATTGAGACTCGAATGCTTCGCCGAATTTTAGATATGTGTTGTCCAACGGCGTCAATTCTTCCTCTCCGATAACCGAAGCGAGCGCACGGACGTCTTTCACTTTCGCATATGCCGCAAATAATTGACTGGCCAGATGCGCATGATCGTCTCTCGTCATTCCCGTCCCGATGCCATCCTTCATCAATCTGGATAGCGACGGAAGCACCGAGATCGGCGGATAAATTCCCTTCTGGAACAAGTCGCGTTCCAGAACGATTTGCCCTTCTGTAATGTATCCGGTCAAATCGGGAATTGGATGCGAAATATCGTCGTTCGGCATCGAAAGAATCGGAACCTGCGTGATCGAGCCGGTCGCGTTTTCGACGATTCCGGCGCGTTCATATAAACTCGAAAGATCCGAATATAAATAGCCCGGATAACTTTTACGGGATGGAATTTCACCCCGGGCGATCGAAATTTCTCTCAGCGCTTCGCAGTAATTCGTGATGTCTGTCAGGACGACGAGCACATGCATATTTTCCTTGAATGCAAGATATTCAGCCATCGTTAAAGCGGTGCGCGGCGTAATCAAACGTTCCACCGACGGCGCATCGGCTAACGATAGGAATAAGACGACGTTTTCCAGAACGCCGGTTTTTTTAAAGTTGTCGATGAAATACCGCGCAACATCGTGTTTAACGCCCATTGCCGCGAAAACAATAGCGAACGAAACATCTTCGCCGACGATCTTCGCCTGACGAACGATCTGCGCGGTGAGGCGGTTGTGAGAAAGTCCCGGCCCGGAGAATATCGGTAGTTTCTGTCCTCTGACCAAAGTCGTCATGCCGTCGATCGCCGAGATTCCCGTTTGGATGAATTTTGTCGGATAAGTTCGCGCGGTCGGATTGATCGGCGCGCCGTTCACGTCCCAGCGTTCTTTGGCGATGGGTTCCGGAGAACCATCGATCGGTCTTCCGACTCCGTCGAAGACCCGGCCGAGCATTTCCTTTGAAACGGGAATTCGGAGCGGCTCGCCCTTGAATCGGACCGTCGTTTCGGAAATCGTCAGTCCCGTCGTTCCTTCAAATACCTGAATTACGGCGGCATTGTCATTGGCTTCGAGCACCTGACCGATGCGTTTTTCGCCGTGGTCGGTCTTTATCTCGACTAATTCATTATAGCCGACATTATGAATATTCTCGACGAAGATCAGAGGTCCGACTATCTGCTGAATGCCCTGATATTCACGGTATTTGATCAGGTCTTCTGTTTTTTCATTGCTCATTCAAATATTTTCCTTTTTGTAACCTTGTGCGCTCAGGAATTAAAAACTCAGTTTTCCGAGTCCGCTCATCTCCTCTTTCATATTTTCGAGAAGTTCGTCCAACTTTTCCGCTTCATCGTTCGAAATGCCGAATTTCATTTTCGCAATATCGGCGGCAGCTTTTGTACGTTTGATCTTGATCAGCATCGAACCTTTCTTGATCGCTTCCGTGCCAAGTTCATAATATGTCACCATGATCCTCAACATTTTCACCTGTTTTTGAACCGTCGTATACATGTCGATTTTATCGTAAGCCGATTGCTGGAGGAAAACGTTTTTAAACAGGTTACAGACTTCCAGAATGATTCTTTGCGAATCCGGAAGAACATCTGCACCGACCAATTTGACGACTTGTTGAAGTTTGGCCTCGCGCTGAAGCAGATCGAGCATTTTCTTGCGCAATTCCGCCCAGTCCGGGTCGCCGTTTTTCTGCCACCACGGCGTAATGTCTTCGACATATTCAGAATAAGAATCCAGCCATGAAATCGCCGGGTAATGACGTGAATTCGCCAAATCTCTGTCCAACGCCCAGAAAGCGCGGACAAACCGTTTCGTATGTTGCGTCACCGGTTCGGAAAAATCGCCTCCGGGTGGCGAGATCGCGCCGACAATCGTCACGGAACCGGTCTGATCGTTCAGTGTTTCAACCAGGCCTGCGCGTTCATAAAATTCGGCAAGTCTCGTTGGTAAATATGCGGGAAATCCTTCCTCGGCTGGCATTTCTTCCATGCGTCCGGAAAGTTCACGCAAGGCTTCCGCCCATCGCGAAGTCGAATCCGCCATGATCGCCACGTGATAGCCCATATCGCGATAATATTCCGCGATCGTGATCCCGGTGTAAATCGACGCTTCACGCGCCGCGACCGGCATGTTGGAAGTATTTGCGATGAGAACGGTACGTTCCATCAGCGGTCTTTCGGTTCGCGGATCGATCAATTTGGGAAATTCGTTTAAAACATCGGTCATTTCGTTGCCACGTTCACCGCATCCAATATAAACGACGACATCGGCATCCGACCATTTCGCTATCTGATGTTCGACCATCGTTTTGCCGGTTCCGAATCCGCCAGGCACAGCGACAGTTCCGCCTTTAGCGACGGGAAATAATGTGTCGATCACGCGCTGACCTGTGATCATCGGCAGATCAGACGGAAGCCGGTTTTTCACCGGTCTTCCCTGCCGTACCGGCCATTTATGAAACAATTGCAGAGACTTTTCACCGTTCTTCGTTTGAATCGCGCAAATGTCAGTTTCGACTGTATACTCACCTTCAGGAACCATCCGGACGATCTTCCCTGAAACTGTCGGCGGAACGAGAATGCGATGTTCGATTCGTTCCGTTTCCTGTACTTTACCGATCGTCTGACCGCCGAAA
>JAQUKI010000230.1 GCA_028719225.1 Fidelibacterota bacterium
CGGCAGAAATTTTCCTGATTTCCTTCTGATAAACAGATGAAATGAATAGATTCGTCCGATAAACGTATATGAGCGTTCCGATCGAAAAAATCCAGACGGCCACATACAGGATCGATACCGAAAAGCGAATGCGTCTTTGTTTTTTCCGGATAGCGGTATTGCCTAATAAATTTATATGAATGAACTGCATTTTTCAGTCTCCCACCACAAGACCGAGCGCTGTTGTGAAAAAGAGTCCATCGTTTCCCTCGATGTTTTTTGGAAGGCTCTCGATCCGATCAGAATTGAACGGATTCCAGAGTTCGACCGGCGCTTTCAATGTCATCGCCAGTAAAAAATCCAGATTCTTCAATAAAGAACCGCCGCCAGTCAGAAGAATGCGACTGACCGGTTCTTCGCCATGTAATATCTGGTAGTAAACGTCCGCTTTTTTAATCTCATCTGTCAGATGGTTTGCCATCTCAAGAATCGCCGCTTTCCAATCAATTCCTTGAGGTTCATCCGGTGTATTTTCAGTTTTCAAATAGTGGAATGTATTGGTTACCTTTTGTTTTTCGGAATCGAAAAACGAAGTATGACATTTCTTTTCAATAGTACGCGTCAATGTGTTTCCACCGATTGGAACCGAACCGAAATAAGGAAAATGCGCCGGGTGAATGACGACAATCGTTGTCTGATCTGCTCCTATATTCAGAATAGCAGTCGTCTTTTCCGGCGGTGGTTCCAAAGCGACAAAGCAATTATAAACCGCAATGGCGCTGATATCGACTTTGTCCGGTTCAAGATGATTTCGTGTCAGGATTTCCAGATGTCGTTTCATTTCAGATGAAGGAACAAGCCCAACAAGGACGGACTGTTTGTTTGCCGTTTTATCCGTTTCAACTATCTGAAAATCAAATTCCACATTTTCAGAACTGATCGGGATCAGACTTTCTATATTGAACCGGATGGCAGATTTTAGTTCGTCTTCCTGCAGAACGGGGAGTTCCATTTGCCGGATAAAACTATCGACACTGGAAAATGTCGTCCGAACCTTTTTCACACCGCCTTTGACTTCTTTCAGTAATTCACGGATTGCCTGCACGATGATGGTATCATTCATGTCTTCTGGTTTGTTCAGTTTGCGGCTTTGGTACAGATCGATAAATCCAGAAGTTTCGATTTGCGGTTTCTTACCTTTTTTTAAAGCAACAACCTTGATGACATTGTGCCCGATATCCAAACCAATGATTTTTTTCTCTGCAAACATACTTTATTTAGAATTCAGTTCTCCATGAACCTTTGACCCGGCGTTTTTCCCAATCGAAATGATCTTCTGTAATAAATCCAGGCGGATAATGATAATATTTATCGACTCCGTGGTCATCAATTTTTACACCGCTTCTTAAGATGACTTTGTTCGCAATGATAGGCCCGGAAATTTCCTGACCTTTAAAATCGACTACTCCGCTTGAGTAAACCGCGCCATTGATGATTAGATTCGGATTTCCATCGACTTCTGACGTATGAGCGGTATCTCCAGTAACTAAAGCTGGATAAAATATTGTTGTATCCGGAATTAATTGCGCATTGATCGTAACCGAACCGACAAATTTGATACTTCCCGTCACTACCAGAGTGCCATTCAGGACAGTTCCATTTTTCATCGTTACGTTACCGTTAATATAATGAATACCGGCCGGCATCAACCCGCTGAATGATATGTCGCCTGTATGATAGTAATCGGCTATTGAACTGAAATAAGGCATATCGACCTGCGGAACTTCATAATAGGTTTCAATATCATGTCCACGCATATTATCGAGATAGTAACTGCTTGTGTCCAAATCGGTACGATAGGAAACAATCCGGTTGAAAGGATGATCCTGAAACAATTCCACTTGCAACGTCTGTGATGTGGAACCTGAATTTCCGACAGCGCTTAGAATATGGGTCGTCGTATCGAATTCCACAGCGACAGAATCGGTCGAAAATGTCCCGTAACTATCAGCGCCATGATTGATCCGCCAGAGTGCGATATTCATACCGCTTTCCGCTCGATAAAATGCTCGGGTTCGATGGTACTGTTTGGCGCTCAGCATGGATTCCTGAGATGCCATCGTTAAAAATGCAGTACCGACAATTGTCAGGATTATAAAGAAAATGAAGACCATTCCCATAATGCTTCCGTCTTCGGATTTAATCTTTGCAAATAACCGTTTCATTGTAATCCCACCAACTTCAGATAGAATGATAAAATTTGTTTTCCCCAAATGAGTGTAATAAACGTCCCGCTCGCTAAAAACGGCGCGAACGGCAATCGCTCATCAATCCGTACTTTCTTAAGCATAATTAAAACAATTCCGATACCGGCAGATAGAAAAAAACTTAAAAACAAATCCAGCAACAGGCTACTCAATCCAAGACAAAGACCTGTCATCGCCGTTAATTTCACGTCACCAAATCCAACTGCATCTTTCTTAAAAACCACCTTACCGGCCAATGACAAAACCAGCATCAGAAAACCGGCAACTAAACCACTTATTAAACCATCGATCAATCGATTCGGATTAAATAGCACAATAATCAGCAGAAATGTCAACCCGCCAAAGATCACGATAGGATTCGGAATTTTCATATATTCCAGATCGATGAACGAAGTAACAAGCAAGATCATCGATAAGATCGAATAGAGCAAAAACTCCATGCAGAATCCGTATTTCAAATAAAAAATAACAGGAATAATTCCGGATACAAGTTCAATAAAAAAGTATCGAAACGGAATTTTCCATCCGCAGAAACGACATTTACCGCCAAGAGATAAATAACTCACGATCGGGATGTTGTCAAAAACGAAAATGAAACGACCGCAGTGCGGGCATGACGAGCGCGGGAAAAGGAGAGAAATTTTCCTCGGCAAACGGTATGTAACGACATTCAGGAAACTCCCAAAAATTGCCCCAATAACAAAAATAAGAATACCGATCATCACTTATCAATTCCTGAAAAAAACGGTTTGTTGGCCGGCGATGGAATGTCCGGATTCAGTCATCGCCAGACGAATATTTACATAGCAACTCGAATCAGCGAGATAATTTTTTATAAAATACAATGTGTCTATTTTACCGACGACGAGCCGTACTTTTGTTCCCCCATGCGTATTCAAAACGAAGTCTCCTCCGCCTTTAAAATAGATTACCTCACGTTCAGGGATTTTCAACTTGATGCAGGTTCCGTTTGTTGAGATTGGACCTGAATCGACTTTCGATGAATCTTCATAAACAAACGATTGGTCGGCGCTTGCTTGGCGAACGTTATTTGTCAGCATTTCCATTAAAAACGCCATATCGCGTTGAAGTCCCGCCTGTCTCATGCCTTTGATAAAATGTTGATTTGAAGCGATTGTCAAATCGCCGATGACAATCACGAGAATAGATGAAATGACGACAGTAATACCGAGTTCAATCAGTGTAAAACCATTGTTATTTGAGGCATCGAATTTCATCCTTCTATTGATTCCAGTATTCTGTTAAAACTGTCGATAATCGAATAGAGTAATTACTTTTTCCCGGAATCAAAACCATTACAGTGACGTTTTTATAATCTTCGGCGATTCCATCGACATCCGCTCCACCAGTTCCATCATGAGGATCATCGATTGCCGTTACAGTCGTTGTACGATAGCCGATTTTATCTGAAAGCATAATACTCGTGTTGTTCTCGGTCAAACTATCGGTAAGTTCGGAATAAGCATAC
>JAQUKI010000231.1 GCA_028719225.1 Fidelibacterota bacterium
CTTCCGATCTGCGCCCGGCTCGCCCCGAAACCTGATATAGCAATTGAAAAACACGCTCCCGCGCCCGAAAATCCGGCAAATACAATCCGATGTCGGCATTCAGAATTCCAACCAATGAAACGTTGGGAAAGTCAAGACCTTTGGCGATCATCTGCGTTCCGATAAGAACTGAAATCTGGTTTTTCTCGAACTGATTCATGACATTCAATGAAAAACCCTTTTCGCGCGCCGTGTCAATGTCCAACCGGCTGATCGAATAACCTGACAGCGCTTCTTCCATCGCCGCCTCGACTCTCTGCGTGCCGTAGCCGGGATATAAAAATTTTGTCCCGCCGCACTGCGGACAGGATGTTGGCGGATGCTGAACCAAGTTACAGTAGTGACACTGAATTCTGTTGCTCTTCTTATGATAGGTCAGTGAAACGTCACAATTCCGGCAGACCGGCGACCAGCCGCAATCGGCACACATTAAAATATTCGAATAGCCGCGCCGGTTTTGCATGAGAAGAACCTGTTGGCCGAGTGTGACTTTTTCCTTGATCTTATTCAGAAGAAAACCGGAGATCGGGTTGTTGTAAACGCCGGTCGTCCGCCATTCCTCTTTCATATCGACGACATGGATGAGGGCGGCCGGCGATTTCGCGAATCGTTTCGGCAGATCGATCTTTTGAAATTTCCCGGTGATCGCATTGTACTGGGTTTCGAGACTGGGCGTTGCCGAGCCGAGAACGACGACGGACTGACTTTCGACGCCTCTCAGCATCGCCGCGTCCCGCGCGTGATATTTCGGATCCTGCCCGTTTTGTTTGAATGAAGAATCCTGTTCTTCATCAACGATGATCAAACCGAGATTTTGCAGAGGAAGAAACAACGCGCTACGCGCTCCGATGACGACCTCAAAATCGCCCCTCAAAATCGCCTGCCAGACAGAACCGCGTTGTGCCTGCCCCAACTGACTATGCCAGATCGCTATTTTATCCTGAAACGCACCGCGAAACCGGGCTGCAAGATGCGTCGTCAACGTAATTTCCGGAACCAGAACAATGGCGCTTTTCCCAACAGACAACGCATATTCGATGAGCCGGATATAGACTTCGGTCTTTCCGCTGCCTGTAACGCCTTCGAGCAAAAACGGCGAGAATTTCCCGGCATCGATAGCCGTTTTCATTGTCTCAAAAGCCGATTCCTGTTCCGACATCAGCGAAATATCTTTTTTCTTTTCGTTAAATTCGCCCCACAACCGATCGAGCGAGACATCCGTTTGCCGGATGATGATAATCCCCTTTCCCGCCAACGCCTGAATGCACGCGGGTGAAAAGGCTTGTAATTCGTTTGCGCTTAGTTCGCCATTCCGTTTCAACAATGCATCTAATAACTCATACTGTCGCGGCGACTTTTTTTGCATTGCAGACAACACTTCTGGAGTCACAGAAAAATCCGGTGAAATCAGAATACTCTTTTCAATCAAGCCGCGTTGATGGCGTTGATGAAAAACCGGATATTCAGTAATCAATCCGAGCCGTTTCAGCGATGCGATGCCTTTCCGCAAAATATCATTGTCAAATGAACGCTTCAATCCGGAGAGCAAAACCTCGCCTTTTTCTTCGATTTTCCGATAAAGCGATTCGTATTCGGATGGAATCACCGATTCGGCGTTTCGGACAATGGCGAGTTTTCGGCTTTTCTGTGTTTGATATTCGGGAGGAATCGCCGCCGATAAAACTTTTCCAAATGGCGAGAGGTAATATTCCGATACTCTCTGTAAAAACGAAAACAGTTCCGATGGAAAAATCGGCTGAAGATCGATGATCTCCAGAATGTCCTTCGTTTCAAAACCTTCCGGCTTCTTTGAGTAAACTCGCAGAATATAGCCGACGGCGGCTGACTTTCTCAGCGGCGCAACGACACGTTGTCCCGGGAAAAGTTCGACAGACCACTCTTCCGGAACCCGATATGAAAAACTCCGCCGCAGAGCAATTGGAAAACAAACATCGATATATTTGATTTCAGGTTCCGTCATGGGTAAAATCTAAGCAGAGAAGCGCCGAAAAACAGGCACTTTTTATTTTCCGAATCGCAGAAGCAACTCCGGCGCGAGATGTGGTGAAGAGGCGACGATTCCATCGGGAATATGCGGATCCGGCTGATTGTAAACCAGATGTTTGCCGGTTCGCGTCGTCGTCGTTCCGCCTATCCGGCGAATTAAAAAATCTCCGGCGCAGACATCCCACTCATTTTTAGATTTCAAACTGACGAATGCATCGGCGCGTCCGGCAGTAAAAGACGCCAGTTTATAGGCGACACTTCCGCAAACAACCGCGTTCTTGAAAAATTGCCGGTACGGTTTCCATAAGCCGTCTATCTTTTCCGTCCGGCTGATTATCAAAGTTGATTCGGTAAGCGATTCTGCATGAGAAATTTTTAGCAGCTTCCCGTTCAGATTCGACGGTTCATCTTCATCCGCAGAAAACATTTCGTCGGTCACAGGATTGAAAAGCACGCCAAGGATCGGTTCACCATTCTTCACCAGACCAATCGAAACGACGAATTCTGGTCGCCCCGCGATAAACTCTTTTGTCCCGTCCAGCGGATCAACAATCCAGACTTTTTCTTTAGTAAGCCGTTCTGCAGAATCTTTCGTTTCTTCCGACAACCAGCCATAATCCGGAAAGTTTTTCGATAATTGCGTTCTAAGATAATTATCGGCCTCGACATCGGCGGCTGTTATTGGATTGTTCGGGCTTTTTTCTCTGACGGAATAATTTCCACGGAAATATTTCATCAGTATTTGTCCCGCTTCGCGAGCGGCTTGTCGGGCAATTTTAAGTTCAGCAATCATTGTTAATCGTCATTGAGGCGTTAGACATCAGTCATTGGAAATCCATAATCCAACCCCTATCAACTTATTCTACCCAATCAACCCAATTCTACCGAATCCAACCCAATCAACCCAATCAACCTAATCAACCCTTTTTAGTCAAACGTCAGCCGAATGTTCACGATTTCCGGACGGCTGTTTGTCCGGATTGGCGGTCCCCACGTTCCAAAACCGGACGAAACATAAAAATGCGTTTGTCCCTTCAATTTGTAGCCGTGACTGATCTCATAAGTTTTGCGTGTAATATAATTGACCGGCCAGAGTTGACCGTGATGCGTATGCCCCGAAATCTGCAGATCGACGCCGTTTTCAGTGGCTTCTTCGAGATGGAACGGCTGGTGATCGATGAGAATGATCGGCCTGGTTGAATCGATGCCCGCAAGCAGTTCGTTCAACGGTTTCCGCTTATTTTCCGGTTCGCCGCCGTGTCCGGGATCTTCTCGGCCGACGATGTAAAACGAATCGTCAATTTTCACTACTTCGTCTCGCAAAACCGTGATGTGATGTTCGGTCAAATAAGCTAACGCCCGCGACATTCCACCATAATGTTCGTGATTACCCGGAACGGTAAAGAATCCGAATCGCGGCTGAACGTTTTCCATTCCGCCGCAGATATTCCTGCAAACCGCCGGCGCCATGTCTTCATCGAGAATATCGCCGGCAAACAGAACGATGTCTGGATCCAATTTTCGCATGATTTCTGCCATCGCGCGGACGCGTCCGGCCCCAACCAACGTTCCCAGATGCAAATCGCTGACAGCGGCGATGTTCAGCGTTTTCAAGCCTTCGACCTTTTTATGAACACGCAGATC
>JAQUKI010000232.1 GCA_028719225.1 Fidelibacterota bacterium
GGAAGGACGCGCTTTCGATAAAACGATCTCCGCAATCATGCTTTTATTCTATTCCATGCCATCTTTTCTGATCGGTGTTTTGCTTTTAGGATTGTTTGCTGTGCGGCTGGATTGGCTTCCTTCTTCGCAAATGGTGTCGCTTTTTCACGACCAGTTGTCATTGGGCGGGCGTATTGTCGATTCCATCCGACATCTGATCTTACCGGTAACGACATTGGGCGTTTCATTTTCCACTGTCTTTTTCAAATATATCCGCGGAAGCACGGTTGAATCTCTGCACTCGAACTATATTTTGGCGGCGCGGGCGCGTGGTGTGTCGAGCGGGAAAATATTTTTTAAATATTCTTTAAGGAACTCACTGTTGCCGTTGATTAGTACAATCGGACTTTCTCTTCCGATGCTGTTTAGCGGTGCGCTGATCGTCGAAGTTGTCTTTTCACTGCCCGGAATGGGGCGCCTGATGTTTAATGCGGCGCTCGCTCGTGATTATCCGGTCATCATTGCCGCAGGTTCGCTGGCGTTTTTGTCTGTCGTTCTTGGAAATTTACTGGCGGACATTCTGTATATGATTGCCGATCCGAGAATTCGACTGAAAGGGAAATCGTCTTGAAACGAATGTGGCGTGAAAAGACTTTTCGCTTTGGATTTGTTCTGGTGTTAGCGATCCTTGTTCTGTGCGTTTGTTTGCCGTGGATCGTGCCGCAAGATCCGTACACTCAGAATCTGGAAGAAATTTCACGGCCGCCATCGTTTTCTCATCCGTTCGGGACGGATTTCTTCGGGCGCGATCTTTTCACCCGGATTTTGTACGGCGGAAGATCGTCGCTGACAATCGGCCTCGTTGTAACATTTTTCGCAGTCGCTATCGGAACGATTATCGGAATGATTTCCGGTTATTTCGGCGGACGGATAGATGCTGCGCTGATGCGGTTTGTCGATGTCATGTTGGGTTTTCCGCGATTGTTCATTTTATTGACGGTGATCGGCTTCACCCGGCCGTCATTTGGGCTGATGCTCGTGGTTCTTTCGTTGTTTTCGTGGATGGAAGTTGCAAGGGTCGTTCGCGCGGAAGTTTTATCGGTCAGAGAGCGTTTGTATGTCAAATCCGCCGTCGCTCTTGGATTGAATCGGCGGCGAGTGCTTTTCCGATACATCTTTCCGAATATTCTCGGCCCGATTATCGTGTCGGCGACGCTCATGATCGGCAGTGTGATTGTCATCGAATCCGGGTTGAGTTTCATCGGTTTGGGCGTTCAACCGCCGGATGCAAGTTGGGGAACGATCCTGAATCAGGGATTTCAGGATTTGGCTGGCGCTTGGTGGATTACATTATTTTCCGGCCTCGCGATCGTCGTAACTGTCATCGGTTTCAATTTGGTTGGCGACGGATTGAGAAATGTTCTGGATCCGAAAACCGGCGAGCGGGAATCGTAAAATGAAATCAAACACCGACCGCGAAAAGCTCATAGAAGTCAAAGAACTTACGGTTCGATATCGACAACGAAACGGATTTGGTTTGCGGGAAAAAACTGTTGAAGCCCTAAAAGACATCTCGTTTTTCATCCATCGTGGCGAGACGCTGGCGCTTGTCGGCGAAACCGGAAGCGGAAAAAGTACGATTGCCATGTCGATCCTGCATTTTGTCTCGCCGGATTCCGGAAAAGTTCTGTGCTCTGGTGAAGATATTTGGAAATATAAACGCGCCGAACTCAGAGCTTATCATCGAAAAGTCCAGCCGGTTTTTCAGAATGCCGACGAATCGCTGAATCCGCGACTGAAAATCCGATTAGCCCTTGCGGATGCAGTTGATCCAACGCTTTCGTCTGAAGAAAAAAGCCTCCGGCTCCGTGATTGTCTATCCAGCGTCCAACTGAACGAAGATATCCTGACCCGTTTTCCGCATCAGTTGAGTGGCGGACAGAAACAGCGTGTTTGCATTGCCCGCGCGCTGGCGACCGGATCGGAAATGCTGGTTCTCGACGAGGCGATCTCTTCGCAGGATTTGTCGCTTCAGGCGCATCTGCTCAAATTATTGTTAGAACTGAAAAAGAAATTATCTCTGACATTTTTTTACATTTCACACGATCTGGAAACAGTCCGCGTAATCGCCGATCGCGTCGGAATTTTAAAGGATGGACGATTGATCGAAATCGGCGATAAAAATGAGATTTTCAACTCGCCGAAGGAATCATATACCCAACTTTTACTGGAAAGAAGCCGGTTTTGACAATGGATCGCTTGGCGCTCGATGTTCGCAATTTGTCGCTTTTCATTCAATCCGAAAGCGTCGATAAAGCGATCTTTGAGGATGTTAGTTTTTGTCTTGGCGTCTCTTCCCTGCTGGCGATAGTCGGCGAATCAGGCGGTGGAAAAAGCCTGCTCTGCAAATCTTTGCTCAAATTGACTCCGGCAAATGCGCGACTTTCCGGTTCGGCCATTCTTTCTGGCTTACAGACGTCCATCGATCTGATTTCCTGTTCGGAATCCGAAATGGAAGCGATTCGGGGCAGTCGGATCGGCATGATTTTTCAAGAACCGGCGTCGTCGATGAATCCGGTGATGACTTGCGGCGAACAGATTTGCGACGCGCTTCCCAAGGCCGTCCGCGCAGATAAAATATTGGCCAGGCGTAAAATCGCCGAAATCTTGGAATTCGTCGGATTCAAAGATCTGAACCGAATCGTTCGTTCGTATCCACACGAACTTTCCGGCGGTATGCTCCAGAAAGTCGCCACCGTTTTAGCGATTGCCGGTGAACCGTCGATTCTGATCGCCGATGAACCATCGACTGCGCTCGACGCCGTCAATCGGTTCGAACTGATGGAATTATTTCAGCGATTGCGGAATGAGTTCGGCATGTCGATCCTCTGGGTGACGCACGAACTGCATTCAGCGTTGACATGCGCCGACGGACTGCTGGTCATGTACGCCGGAAACGTAATGGAATCCGGGAGCGTCGCTGAAATCGCCGAACATCCGAAGCATCCATACACGAAAGCCTTGCTGGATGTAGAAAAATCATTCCGCGAACCGGGCGGACCGCGTCCGATTCCGGAAGAAATCTTACCGACAAAAAAACGTGATGGCGGGTGCGTTTTTGCCGGGCGGTGCGAATTCACAAAACCAATCTGCCGGAACAAAAATCCGAAATGGGAGTCAAACGAAAGTCGCCAAGGCTGGCGTTGCCATTTTCCGTTAAAGTGATAAAAAATAGAAGAGGATTATTCATGAAAACCAACCGACTGAACTATCTGAAACGATTTGCGCTCCTGTTCCCGATTTTAATATTAGCCATTTTCGCGCAGACGCCGGACGCGAATATCCAATCGCTGATCGATCGGAAAGAATATTTCAGGGCGAAAGATAGTTTGGCGGTTTACGCCGGACAGTTGCCGGTAGAAAAAAGTCTGTACTTCGGAGCGATTCTCGACAACGTGTTCAATCTTCCGGCTATTTCTAACGAAAAAATTCGTCACTGCCTCGAATTTTCTCTCTCGGACACGCTTGTCGCTGAACTTCTGAAAACGAAACTCAATAACGATATTCGCATGAATGATTATAAGTCTGCAACGGTTGTCACGGATACGCTATTGAACCGCTATATCGCTCTTTTGGACAGCGCCACACGAACAGACATCGCAAATGACGGCAAA
>JAQUKI010000233.1 GCA_028719225.1 Fidelibacterota bacterium
AATATACCAAGGCGATCACAACGATCAGATCGATCCCAAATCCACCACATTGGAACCATATCTTAAAATATCGAACTATAGTGACAATTCGAAAATTACTCCAATCCGGGCGTTTATTTAGCACTTGCGAATCTGCAGGTAATTGGATAAAATAAACCAAAATGAATTTGACGGAAAAACATTTTATAGCGAAAATTTATCTATTATCAGAAAGGTAAAAAATGCCGACTATTTACGATAACACTCAGAATTCTTTATTAGCAGGACTAAAGAGCGTTGTCTCGCTTTCGCATAGGTCAGATTTCTGTGTAGGATACTTCAATCTGCGCGGATGGAAAGAACTCTCCGATATGGTTGAAAAATATACCGGTAATGAGGATGCCTGTTGCCGTTTATTGGTTGGAATGCAAAGACTCCCTATCGAAGATATTCGCGAGTTATTTTCGACTGAAGAGAAACAACCCATCGACAATAAGCGTGCAATCGAACTAAAGAAAAGACTCGCACAGGAATTTAAAGACCAACTGACGATTGGCGTTCCTACGGATAGGGACGAAATCGGATTGAGAACTCTCAGCAGACAGATCAAAGACAAAAAAGTTAGAATAAAACTTTTCCTGAGATACCTTCTACACGCTAAACTCTATTTGGTGTTTCGCGAAGACGCCATCAATCCGATCATTGGATTTGTCGGAAGCAGTAATTTGACATTAGCGGGATTATCGAAACAGGGCGAACTGAATGTCGATGTATTAGACAAGGACGCGGCTCAGAAGCTGGCAGACTGGTTTAAAGAAAGGTGGAATGACCAATGGTGTATCGATATTTCCGATGAATTAGCGGAAATTATCGATGAAAGCTGGGCGGGAGAAAGACTGTTGCCGCCCTATTATATCTATTTGAAAATGGCGTATCACCTGTCATCTGAAGCGCTCGTTGGCTTGTCGGAGTTTGATGTCCCGAAAATATTCAAAAAGGAGTTGCTGGAGTTTCAACAAAAAGCCGTCAGAATAGCAGCCCATCATATTCATAAACGGAATGGAGTCGTTATAGGCGATGTGGTCGGTTTGGGTAAAACGATTATCGCTTCAGCCGTTGCGAAAATATTTGAAGAGGATTTTTTCCTCGAAACGCTGATCCTCTGTCCGAAAAACCTCGTCAAGATGTGGGAAGACTATGCATACAAGTATCAACTACGCGCAAAAGTGCTCAGTCAAAGCGTCGTTAAGACAGAATTGCCGGAAATGAAACGTTACCGTTTCGTGATTATCGATGAAAGCCATAATCTGCGTAATCGGGAAGGGAAAAGATACAAAATCATTACAGAATACCTGAAACGAAACGCCTGCAAAGTTGTCCTGCTCACGGCAACCCCCTATAACAAGACATTTATAGACCTTTCCAGTCAATTGAGACTGTTCCTCCCCGAAGATCAGGATTTGGGTATTTGCCCGGAATTTGAGATACGAAAGATGGGCGCGGTGGCGTTTTCGGCAAAATACCAAATTCCTCTGCACAGTCTCGGCGCGTTTGAAAAAAGCACATTCCCGGAAGACTGGCGAGAATTGATGAGGTTGTATCTGATTCGGAGGACGCGAAGTTTTATCAAAAACAATTATGCGAAAACCGACCCGGACAATCAACGGAAATATCTGACATTCGAGGACGGAAGCCGGTTCTATTTTCCCGACAGAATTCCCAAAAGAGCGCAATATAAATTCGATCCGGACGATTCGTCCGACCAGTATGCGAAGTTGTATGCAAAAGAGGTTGTTGACCTGATCAATAATCTGAAGTTGCCACGCTATGGATTGGGACAGGAATTTTACCGGAATCCATCTTCCGGAAACATATTAACCCTAAAAGATTCATCGATATTAGAAAATCTGAGCCGGGCGGGATACAGACTCAAGGGATTTGCCAGAACAAACCTCTTTAAACGTTTGGAGAGTAGCGGTCATTCATTTTTATTATCCGTCAGTCGGCATATTCTACGCAATCACCTGTTTATGTATGCAATGGAAAATCACCTCCCCTTTCCTATCGGTCAGCAGGAGATGGGAGAAATCGATGAACTGCTTTATAAAGACATCGATGCGGATGAGAATTCAAAAATGGAATTGATCGTTAAAGAAACCGAATACAAGGAAAAAGCCAAACAGTATTATCAATACCTTTCGACAGGAAAACAATTTCGTTATGACTGGATTGCTTCCGATTATTTCAACAAAAAGGTAATGGAAGATTTGGAGAAAGACAGCCGGATTCTTTTACAAATCATCGAAAAGGGCAAAGATTGGGACCCCGACAAAGACCGCCAATTAAATGCGCTTTTTTCACTATGTCATCAAAAATATCACCATGATAAAATCATAATCTTTACTCAATATTCCGACACAGCAGAGTATTTATATAAGGAACTATGCAAGCGAGGACTAAAAAAATGCGAAGTTGTCACCGGTAGTTCGGAAGATCCAACGACGTTCGCCTATCGCTTCAGTCCGGTCAGTAATGAAAAAAAAGATAAATACCCGGAAGACACCGAAATCCGCGTACTGATCTCAACCGATGTACTCAGTGAAGGACAAAATCTTCAGGATGGCCATATCATCGTGAATTACGACCTGCCCTGGGCATTAATTCGGCTCATCCAGCGTGCCGGACGAGTTGATCGGATTGGACAGAAATCGGAGAAAATTTTCTGTTATTCATTTTTGCCGGAAAAAGGGTTGGAACAGATTATCAAACTAAGAGCCAGATTAAGGACCAGAATTACCGAGAATGCGGAAGTTGTCGGTAGTGATGAAACATTTTTTGAAGGCGACCCAATCAATATAACCGACCTGTACAATGAAAAATCGGGTATCTATGACGATCAAGACAACGAATCGGAAATAGACCTCGCTTCTTATGCCTATCAAATCTGGAAGAATGCTACCGATAAAGACCCACAGTTGAAAAAGATCATTCCCGATCTTCCTAACGTAGTTTATTCCACCAAGATGAATGAAAACACAGCGGAAAAAGAGGGCGCAATCGTCTATACTAAAACGGCAGGCGACAATGACGTACTGACATGGTTGGATAGAAAAGGACAAGTCATTACCCATTCTCAATTCACTATTCTGAAAGCCGTCAAATGCGAACCAGGCGCTTCTGCGCTCGAACGACTGCCGGAGCACCACCGCTTAGTCGCAAAATCAATGGAATACACGAAAGAGGTCGATCTAAGTTTAGGCGGGCAGCTTGGACGACCGTCCAGCGTTCGCTATCGGCTTTATATGCAATTGAATCGGTACTATGAGGCGAATAGCGGTACGCTATTCGTGACTGAAAATCTTAAAAAGACAATTGATGAAATTTATCGCTTTCCTCTGAAAGAGACCGCCAAAGAGACCATTTCGAGACAGATGAAAACCAGCATTCCGGACGAAATGCTGGCTAATCTCGCGATCGCATTGCGCGACGAAGATAAACTCTGTATCACAAAAGAGGACGAACAGGCGAACCGCGAGCCGAAAATCATCTGCTCGATGGGATTGAAGAATGTCTGAACCAGGATTTATGGGATTGAAGGATGAAGAGGAAAATGTCTGAACGGGG
>JAQUKI010000234.1 GCA_028719225.1 Fidelibacterota bacterium
ACTACGCGTGCTCTGCGGCGAAAAAGGGATCGCCGTCAAACCGGATTACACTTACGGAAAATTTATCGAACTCTTATTCGACGAATTTGTTGAAGGCGATCTCATCCAGCCGACATTCGTTACCGATTATCCGAAAGCGATCTCACCGCTCGCCAAATCCAAACGTGATGGCTCGTCCGAGATCGTCGAACGGTTCGAACTTTTCATCGCAGGGCAGGAATTTTCAAATGCTTTCAGCGAATTGAACGACCCGATCGATCAGCGCGAACGCCTGGAAAATCAGAGTCGGCTCAAAGAACTTGGCGATGAAGAGGCACAATCGATGGACGAAGATTTCGTTCTCGGAATGGAATACGGCATGCCGCCAACCGGCGGCGTCGGCATCGGTATCGACCGCGTTGTCATGCTTTTCACGAATCAGCGCTCGATCAAAGACGTCATTCTGTTTCCGCAAATGCGGACATAAGGCGAACGAATGTCTCTCCCCTATTTTATCGCCAAACGTCATCTGTTCAGCCATCATAAAATCGGATACGTTTCCTTTATCAGCATCATCTCGATCGTCGGGCTTGCCGTCGGTGTCGCCGCTTTGCTTCTCACGATTTCAATCCTGAATGGTTTTGAAAAAGAGATCAAGACAAAATTGATCAGTTTCGACGCACATATCCGGGTACGGCTTTTTTATGAAGATTCTATCGATCCGGTAAGTACCATTAAAAACGAGATCGAAAAGTTTAAATCGGTCCGTTCGGTTGCGCCGTATGTTCACTCCAACGTCATCATCCGCCGTGGTAACGAGACGGACGGCGTCATCATTGAAGGAATCGCCGAGTCCGAACTTTCCAAAACGATCGACATCGATCGCTTCATCAAAGAAGGCGCCTTACAATTTCAAACCAGCGACGGCTCGGATGGAATCGTCGTTGGAAGAAAACTTTCGCAGACGCTCGAAGCCAACATCGGCGAGAAAGTCTATTTATTCGTCCTTCATCCAGAAAATAATCAGACAAGCAGACCAAAGATCGGTGTTTTCACCGTCACCGGAATTTATGAATCGGGAATCGCCGACTACGACGATATTTTCGTTTATACGAGCCTTTCCGCCGCCCAGCGATTATTCGATCTGGGCGACCGGTTCACAGGCTATCAAATCCTTCTCGACGATCCAAATCAGGCGGAAGTCGTCGCCACGCAGATCAATGAACAACTCGGCTATCCATATCACGCGCTCAGCTGGATCAATCTTCATCAGAACCTGTTCGATTGGCTGAAAGTCCAGCGCATTCCGATTCTTCTCATTTTCGGATTGATCGCGCTCGTCGCGGTCGTTAACGTCATCAGTTCTCTGATGATGATCGTCATCGAGAAAACACACGACATCGGGATTTTGATGGCAGTCGGCGTCAACAAAAAACAAGTCACCCGGATTTTCCTGATCGAAGGCGTTTTGATCGGACTGGCAGGAACGATTCTTGGCTTTTTACTTGCGCTGGGTATCGCGTGGCTTCAAATCCGGTTTTCGCTGGTTTCCATCCCAAAAGACGTCTATTTCATGAGCGAGTTGCCGATTTTATTAGATTGGAAGAATTTCCTCGTCATCGGAATATTTTCGATGATCTGTTCGACGCTCGCAACGATTTATCCGACCATCAAAGCCGTATCTCTATCACCCAGCGAGACGACCCGATATGAATAAAAACCTCCTGACATGGATCGCCTTTCGGTATTTTCGTTCAAAAAAACGAACCGGCTGGATTTCCTTTACATCCTGGGTTTCGGTCGTTGGTATCGGCATTGGCGCATTTGCCCTGCTCGTGACGTTGAGCGTTCTAAACGGGTTCGAATCCGAGATCACGCGGCGAGTCATCGACGTCGAATCGCACATCCGAATTACGGGAAACGATCTATCGGTTGAAGATATTTCTCTTGTTAAGACAACGTTGAAAAATGAAAAAATACGCGACATCAGTCCGTTTATCAGCAAGAAATCCATTCTATCGACAAACAGTACCGACGCCGTTGTACGGATCAAATCAATCGATTCGCTGGCATTGACTCGTCTGGTCCCAAAAACGACCGCTATTCAGCGCGGCAATAATTCATTCGTCTCTCCCGTTTCCAACCTGCCGGGAATTCTTCTCGGTTTTAGGCTGGCCGACCAACTGGGACTTTATCTTGGCGACACGATTTCAGTCGTCAATCCGCTATCGATGAGCGGTATGTTCGACGTTCCAATCGTCGGACAATTCGTTCTGACAGGCGTATTCAAACTCGATTTATTCGATTATGACGACAATCTGGCATTCATAGAACTTGCCGAAGGACAGAATATTTTCGACATGCCCGGACTTTATTCCGGAATGGACATCCGCTTCGACGACTATAAAAACATCGACGAAATTAGTCGGAAGTTGGAAAGCGAATTTGGCAACATGTGGTATATTTCAACATGGGAAACCCAACATAGAACGTTATTTGGCGCAATGAAACTTGAAAAATACGGCAGTTTTATCGCTTTGAGTTTTATCATTCTCGTCGCAATTTTTAATCTTACAAGTTCACTCGTCATGTTAGTTATGGAGAAAATCCGGGAGATCGGCATGCTTCAGGCGCTCGGTCTGAATCAAAAATTAATACGGGGAATTTTTCTCCGGCTGGGAATGTTGATCGGTAGCATTGGTCTGGCAATCGGATTGACTTTTTCACTCGTACTATGCTTGCTTCAGCAATTCTACCGATTCATTCCGCTTCCGTCGGTTTATTTTATTCCGTACCTGCCGATGGAGGTGAATTGGATTGACATCATCGCAATCGCGATAGCAGGCATTCTACTGATCTTCATTGGAACACTATACCCGGTTCATCAGATCGGAAAATTATTGCCCGTGGAGGCTATTCAATATGAAAAATGAAAATGAGTTCCCTTTACTCGACGTTTGTCACATTTCCAAATCGTTTCATAATGACGGACACGAAGTCTGCGTTTTAAAAGATCTTTCTTTCACTGTCGAAGCAGGCGAAGTCGTCGCCGTAATGGGACCGTCCGGAATCGGTAAATCGACGTTGTTAAACCTAATTGGAACGCTTGACAAACCGGATTCGGGCGAGATTTTATTTCAGGGAAATTCGCCGTTCCAATTACCCGATCCTGAAATTGCACGCTTCCGAAATAGTACTATCGGATTTGTTTTCCAGTTCCATCATCTCCTACCGGAATTTACCGCATTGGAGAATGTCATGATCCCAAACATGGTTTATCATAACGATCCGAATAAATCCGAAGAAATCGCCCGGGAAATTTTAAACCGTGTCGGACTTCAAGACAGGATTCAGCATCGTCCATCTGCGCTTTCCGGCGGTGAAAGACAACGCGTCGCTATTGCCCGTGCGCTCATCAACAATCCGAAAGTCGTTCTCGCTGACGAACCGTCCGGGAATCTCGATGCCGAAAACAGCGCGATACTGATCGACCTGATCATCGACCTTAACAAGAAGTACGGAACGACGTTTATCATCGCCACGCACAACGCCGAAATCGCCGAAAGATCGCACCGAATCATCCATCTCCGGAAGAACGTGCCCGTCAATCCA
>JAQUKI010000235.1 GCA_028719225.1 Fidelibacterota bacterium
CTCTGCCAGTCAGCGCGTTGAGATAAACCGGCATCGTAGCAACAAGCGTTTTTCCTTCACCAGTCTTCATCTCGGCAATTTTTCCTTCGTGAAGCACGACGGCGCCGATCAACTGAACGTCGTACGGAACCATATCCCATGTCATCTTCTGATCGGTGATAATCCACTCCTGACCGACGAGTCTGTGGCCGATTTCCTTCACCATTGCAAAGGCTTCGGGCAGAATTTCATCCAGCGCTTCGCGTTCAGCTTTCAGTAATATTTTATCGCGCTCGTCCCGGTCGATGTCTTCCGGAAGTTCCTTGCCGGCAGCGGATCTTGATTCCTGTACGAACCGTTTGAATTCCTCGGTGCGTTCCCGGAGTTTTTCGATCGAAACATTCTGTAAGGTCGAATAGATTTGATTGATTTCATCGACGATCGGCTGGATTTTCTTGATCTCTCTGTCGGATGCCGTGCCGAATATAGATGTCAGGAATGTAATGATGCTCATGAATTCACCATGCACTTGATTGTTGATTCACCTGCGTAAATTTGCCGACGGACAAACAGACACAGGATAAATATTTCAAAAATATTAGCCATTCTAAAAAGTATCGCGACTATGTTTTTTTCTTGAGTGTGCCGCCGATAATGTGCAGAACGGCGTCGAGAATTCCGTTGACGAACGCACTGCTGTCATCTGTGGAATATTTCTTGGCGATCTCAATCGCCTCGGAGATAGATACTTGTGGCGGGATGTCCGTGAAATACAAGAACTCACAAATCGCCATCCGAATGATTAACCGATCGATAATAGCTATCCGGTCGAAGTCCCAGTTTTCCGACTTGTCCCTTATGTATTTATCTAAATCGTCCTTGCGCAAAGTGGAAGATTCAAACAGAGATTTTGCAAATACTTTCAACTCGATCGATAGATCAGACGCATCTATCACCATTGACTCAACCAAATCGATTGTATCTCCGGAAATTTCCTGTGCATACATAGCCTGCAAGGCAACTTCTCGCGCAATTCGTCTTTCTCTCATTTTCAACAAACCCTAAAGTGTAAAAATTCAACCGCCGAATTTACACTATTTTTTAGGAACAATATGAAAAAAAGTTCGGAACGACGGCTAATCCGGTATTTCAATTAACATCTGTCGTTCGTTCTGATTCCGATAATTTGTTTCCCGAAATCCATTATTTCCGATTAAATTTGAGTGCAATGGATGACGCAATTTTACAACGTGAATATCTATGAAAGTGAGGTCAAATATGCCAAGTGACAGCAGCTTGCCAGACCATGCAGTCTCCAGGAACACCCCGGCAAATCCAAAATCCCTAAAATCAAAATCCAACTTTTCAAAATCGCCGACAAAAGTCGAACAGCACTTTATCGATAAGTCCGGCTGGAAATTCCAATACCTTCCGACAGAGAAAATTCCAATCGTTCAGGTCAACAACTTTCCCATGCTGGGAAAGCTGGCCGCATTCCGTTTTCTTGAATGGGTACAGGCAAATCCCGGCGGAGTCATTTCTTTACCGACGGGAAAAACACCCGAACATTTCATCCGGTGGGTTGGCCATTATTTACAAACATGGAACGAAGCAGGTACTCAAAAAGATCTCGAAACCGTCGGCATCGATCCTTCACGGATGCCGGACATGGCGAGCCTGCATTTCGTCCAAATTGACGAGTTTTACCCGATCGATTCAAACCAGCAGAACAGCTTCAACTTTTACATTCAGAAATTCTACTTCCGGTCTTTCGGACTGGATTTGAAAAAGGCGCTGTTGATCAATATCAACGATATTGGAACCGCCCGTGATTTGCACTTCGACAAGATTTTTCTCGATGAAAAAGTCGATCTTTCCCTGCGCACTCGTTGGCCTAAATCTATCCTTGAAGAATTCCAGAAAGAAACCATCGAAAAAGCCGATCAGTACTGTGTTGAATATGAAAAGAAAATCCGCGCGCTCGGCGGCATTGGTTTCTTTATGGGCGGAATCGGACCAGACGGTCATATCGGTTTCAACGTCAAGGGAAGCGACCATTTTTCGACGACACGTTTGACGGAAACGAATTATGAAACACAGGCGGCCGCATCCTCCGATCTCGGCGGAATCGAAGTCGCCCGTAAACGTCTTGTCATCACAATCGGGCTGGAGACGATCGGCTACAATCCGGATTGCGTCGCCATCATCATCGCATCCGGACAGTCGAAAGCCAATATCGTACGCGATTCGATCCAAAACGAGCCGACCATTCTGTTTCCCGCGACTGCGCTTCAGAAATTGCCGAATGCGCGGTTTTATCTGACGGACGGCGCCGCCATTAAACTCATCGAGCGCTGGTATGAAAGCATCGAGCGGATGGAAAAACTTGACGATAAAACCATCGAAAAGGCCATCATCAATCTCGCGATTAGTCAACATACCGCCGTTAAAAACCTGACGGCTGAAGATTACCAGTCCAATCGCTTCACGTCGCTTGTTCTGAAAAAGACTGGCGCAAAACCGAAGGAGTTGAACGAAAAAATCCACAATACGCTCGTCGGACGTATCGACCGCGGCATTGAAAACATCGAAAACGAGGTCTTCATGCACTGCGCTCCGCATCATGATGACATCATGCTCGGCTACCTGCCGTACATCATTCACCTCGTTCGCTCACCGAAGAACAAACACTTTTTCAACTATATGACGAGCGGATTCAATGCCGTCACAAATTCATATGTCCTGTATCTGCTGAATAACCTGAAGGATCATCTGCAGACCATACAATTTCAAAATTTGTGGAATGAAAATTACTTCGATCCGACCAATACCGAAGGTCGAAACCGGGACGTCAACCGCTATCTCGACGGCGTTGCCAGCGGTGATAAAAAGAAGAAGATCGACGCGGAATCACGTCGCCTTTTATCACTTCTCATCGAAATTTACGAAGAGAGCAATCTGACATATCTGGAAGACCGGATCGACGAACTGATCAACTATTTCAAGACGCAATACCCGGGTAAAAAGGACATCGCTCACGTTCAGCGGCTCAAAGGATCGATCCGCGAATGGGAAGCGGACGTTTTATGGGGATATTTCGGATTCGACAACAACGTCGTCAACCATCTCCGGCTCGGTTTCTATAAAGGCGACATTTTTTCGGAAGACCCGACAGTTTCCCGCGACGTCATCCCGATTTATAACCTGCTGAAAAAGATCAAGCCGACCGTCATCACCCTTGCTTTCGATCCGGAAGGAAGCGGACCGGACACGCATTACAAAGTGCTTCAGGCAATCACGGAAGCGTTGAAGATGTACCAAAAAGATACGGATATTTCGAAGATGAAAATCTGGGGATACCGGAATGTTTGGTTCAGATTTCACCCGGCGAGCGCGAACATCTACGTGCCGGTCAGCCTGAATTCGCTGGCGATCCTACAGAATGCCTTTCTGGAAAGTTTCTCCTCACAGAGAACGGCCAGTTTCCCGAGTCCGGAACTGGATGGCCCGTTCTGTGATGTCGCCCGGAAAATTCAGGTCGATCAATATCTAAAAATCAAAACCTGCCT
>JAQUKI010000236.1 GCA_028719225.1 Fidelibacterota bacterium
CCAGTCGGAAAACATAATTAACCGGCAAATCCGGAAAGAATTCGGAATCGAGCGTATTTACATTGACCCCGCGAGTGAAGGCACGTTATTTTTCGGTGGTTCATCACAGTTGATCAATTTTTTCAATGAGGGCGTCGCACTGACAAATTTTATGGGACATGGCGGCGGGGCGGTCTGGGCTGACAGATCGCTTTTTAATACTTCACATATCGATTCGCTGGATAATTTGAAAAATCTACCCTTTTTAACCAGCATGACATGTTTCACCGGCGACTTTACAACGACGACCGGATTAGGTGAGAAAATGTTGCTTGCGGAGAATGGCGGCGCAATCGGACTTTGGGGTTCCTCGAGTGTCGGCTGGATCAAAAACGATTATTTACTCGATAAGCCATTTTATGACGCTATTTTCACTCCGGGCATATCGGTTGGCAAAGCGATACTCAGCGCAAAAACTCGCTACGTTGCCGAAATGGATTACTTTGATTACCTTAAATCGTCACTGGTTTATGCGTATAATTTGGTTGGCGACCCGACGGTACAAATCCCGTTCCCTCAGGAAACCGTCACCCTGACGATCGACAAAGAAAATCCAAAACCCGGCGATGAAATTGTCATTTCCGGAACGCTTCCTTTTTCGTCGGGTGAGATTTATTTTCAATTATACGATTCCAGCAAGTATAAAATCCTGTCCGAACCGCTCAAGACGTCGTTTTCCAACGGATCGATTTCTTTCACCATGCAACTTCCTGAGACGATTTCACCGGGCAATGCGTATCTGAGTTATTATGTCCGGAACGCACAAAAAGATACCGATGGACACGGCGCAACGTCGTTCAGTATCAGCGGGCTCGCGTTTTACGGAATGGAAGTTCAGCCGAAATCACCGCACTCAAACGAAGACATCCGGATTCAAATCGGCGTCGATATTCCCGATATTCAATCTCTGACATGCGAGATCGACACCACAAGCGTTTCAGAAAATCTGGATGAAAACGGGATCGAGCATGTTCAGAGTTTTCAGAATTCCGATAAAATTGTAACCGTTTCGATGGCGTCTGTCGCTTCTTCAACAACTCAATGGCAAACAACAAATCCAATTCATATTGGCGTACCGGGCAAACTGATCGCCTGTCGCTTCATATCGAATGATGCTTCAAGTCAGTGTATTACAAGTCCTATCTTTACATTTCAAATTCAAAAAGAACCCGACATTTATCCTGTAAAAATCGAACAAAACGCCGATCGATTTCCGGAACTCCTTATCTCGATTCAGAATAGCGGTGATGATACGCTGGAGACGACGATTCGCATTATTCGAATTCTCACAACCAGTGAAATTATTATAGGTGATATAACGACCACATTATTACCGAACCGCATCAATCAGGTGCATTTTCCCTGCTACCTCGGAAATCGTGTCTCGACATTTAAAATCTCTGTCGATCCGACAAATGAAATCCGTGAATCAAACGAATCAAATAACACGCTCGTCGATTCGTTTTCAGTCAGGAATTTCGCCATTCTACCCGGACTTGGAACCAGTTTGGAAGGCATCCGGACCGATACAATTTCCATAAACGACATATTTACTCTATCCGTCGCACCGTCGGCTGTACAGGATACACTATCGCTTTGGATGGATGTCGATACGACAATCAGCCTCGTGGATCAGCCGGATTTTGAACTGATTTCCGCTTCCGCCGAATGCTCTCGATTCGGATTAAATGTCCGACTTGTTAATTCAGATTCAACCGTTCCGGCGTTCATCGGAATTTCACCAAATCGGTTGATTGATCTTCAGGACCAAGCGCTTACGCTCGGACGATGGGATCCGCATCTGAAAATTTGGATCAAAGAAGAATCCACGACCCTAAACGGAACGATTTATGCGACATCTCTGATTCCCGGAAAATTCAGCCTTATCAAATGTTCCGATTCGACACCGCCACAAGTCGAATTAAATATCGAAGGTCAGCAATTCTTTCAAAATTCGTACGTTTCAAAAAAGCCAAACATTTCGATTATCGGTGAAGATAATAACGGCATACAGTTTATTCAGGATGGACTATTCGTGAAACTCGATGGAAATTCGGTTCCATACAGCGATCTCAGTATACCGGATTCGCTTATCAATGGCAATTATGTTTCAGCGCAATTCCGTCCGACGCTGACAGCTGGCGAACATACGCTTGAAGTCACGTTATACGACGCGGCGAAGAATGTGGCGACGGAAACGGTTAGTTTCATCGTCAGCGACGAATTAAAAATATTCGATTACGGCAACTATCCGAATCCATTCAAAGACCGAACGACATTCATTTACGAATTGACTCAGCCGGTAAAAACGTTGAAAATCAACATCTATTCACCATCCGGAAGATTGATTAAAGTGCTGGAAGAAGCCACTGTCTTCAGTTCCGGTTCTGAAATGAGCGAAGGCGGTTATCATGAAGTGACCTGGGATGGTTTGGATGATGATGGAAATTTCGTCGCGAACGGTGTTTATTTTTATCAGATTGTTGCCAAGACGAGTAAAAAGACGGTCAAATCAACGGGGAAAATCGCCAAGGCAAGATGAAACCTTTACGCCTAATATTACTTTCATTTTTCATAATATGCTCAACCATATTCGCCGGTGAATATGCAGACGCGTTTCTGGAATTCGGCGTAAGTCCCAGAATTTCCGCTTTGGCCAATGCGACCGGTGCATTCGATTACAACCTGACCTCCTTTTCGATCAATCCTGCCGGAATCGCTTATATTCGGAAGCCACAAATTGGAGCGATGTACTCTTCTCCTTTTGGTCTGGCAAATTATCACTATATCGGTGCCGCGATGCCGGTCTCAAAATCGTCGTCGCTCGTATTGAGCTGGATCCGTTACGGAGTTGATGATATTCCGCTTAGGCCCGACATTCTTCGTTTAGTTACCGATCAGGAAATGCGACGTGATTCAATTTTACTGCTTTCTCAATCCCAGTTTAAAACTTTTCAGGATTGTGAAGACGCTTTCTTTATCAGCTATGGAAAATTTCTGTCAAAAGAGGTCGATCTTGGCTGGCGTTATTACAAATTCTGGGCTGAATTTCCGATGGGAATCAACATCAAGATTATCCATAAAAAATTGTATAACGTCGAAGCATTCGGGATGGGAATCGACATTGGCGGAAGGATCCGTGCCAGCGGTGAAGACATTCTCGATATCAAAGGACTTGGTAAACTCTCCGTCGGATTAGCCGTGCAAAATTTGACCAAAACGACCATCTATTGGAATACAAAACGTCAAGATGTTATCAAAGCGCGACCAATCCTTTCGTTTGGGCTTGAACAACCGATCACGCCTTATCATCTTCTGATCAATGCTGGTGCGGAAAAGTCGTTTATTTACGATGATTCGTTTCGCTATGGAGCCGAATTTATTTTCAAAGATTGCGTGAACTTTCGAGCAGGATACCAGAAGACTGGCATTTCAGTCGGTCTTGGATTAAATTTCAACTGGATGAATAAACGAATCGCCATCGATTATGCGTTTCAAAATCATGTGC
>JAQUKI010000237.1 GCA_028719225.1 Fidelibacterota bacterium
AGGAAACGATCCTAATTTGCCGGAAGTCAGCGAACCGGAAGTCGTTCGACATTTCGTAAATCTGTCGCGTATGAATCATCATGTCGATCGAGACATGTATCCGTTGGGTTCCTGCACGATGAAATACAATCCGAAGATCAATGATAAATTGGCCGGTCTTCCGGGTTTAGCCGATGTGCATCCGTTTCAGCCGAAGGAAACGATTCAAGGCGCATTGCAGATTCTCTATGAAACAGAGCGTGACCTTTGTGAAATCACCGGAATGCATTCCGTCACACTTCAACCGGCGGCAGGTTCACACGGAGAACTGACCGGCGTTCTGGTCATGAAAAAGTATCATGAATTGAAAGGCGAGCATCGGAAATATATTCTAATCCCGGATTCTGCGCATGGAACGAATCCATCAAGCGCGCACTCAGCGGGTTTTGAAACTTTACCGCTGAAATCCAACGATCGCGGTTGTATCGATCTCGAAGATTTGAAAGCAAAAATGAATTCCGATGTGGCCGGTTTGATGCTGACCAATCCTAATACCTTGGGTCTTTTTGAGGAAGAAATCAAACAGATAGTCGATATCGTGCATCAATTCGACGGAGTCATGTACATGGACGGCGCCAATCTGAACGCTTTGCTTGGAATCGTTCGTCCCGGAGACATGGGATTTGACATCACTCATATCAACCTTCATAAAACGTTCTCGACTCCGCATGGCGGCGGTGGACCGGGAAGCGGCCCCATTGCCGTGAAGGAAAAGTTCGCAAAATTGCTACCGATCCCCAGAATCGTCTGGAAAGACGGTATTTATCAATTATCCTGCGATCACCCGGATTCTATAGGAAAAGTTATTGGACTGTTTGGTAATTTCGGAATTATCGTCCGCGCTTATGTTTATATCAGAATGCATGGATTGGCCGGTTTGAGTCAGGTATCCAGAAATGCGATTTTAAACGCCAACTACATGCGTGTTAAAGTCGCTGGAAAATATGACGTGCCGTATAATCGTTTTTGCATGCACGAATTCGTCGCATCCGGCGATGGATTTCGGCAATTTGGCATTAAGACTCTCGATATTGCCAAACGCTTGCTGGATTTCGGCGTCCATGCTCCGACGATCTATTTTCCGCTCATCGTGAAAGAAGCCTTGATGATCGAACCAACGGAATCTGAAGACAAGGAATCGATGGATCGGTTCATTTCATACCTCGAAACGATCGAAAATGAAGCACGGGAAAATCCGGAAATTCTGCATTCGGCGCCTCATAACACACCCGTGCGCCGTCTCGATGAATTGAAAGCGAATAAAGAATTGAATATTTGTTGGGGAAAGTAAAAATTGAATGAGTAGAAGAATCATCCAAAACGATCAAATGCCAAGACCGGTCGGTCCTTACAGCCACGCGGTCGTTTCAAATGGGTTTGTCTTTACATCCGGACAACTACCGGTCGTTCCAGAATCGAGTAAAATCGTAGCGATAGATTTTGAAGGACAATTGCGACAGGTTTTGGATAATCTGAAAACTGTGTTGGAATCGTCCGGAAGCGATTTATCGAAAGTCGTCAAACTCACAGTGTTTTTGATCGATTTAAACAACTTTACGACATTGAATCAGGTTTTTATGGAATACTTTCCGAAAGAACCGGCGTCGCGTTCGGCAGTACAGGTCAGTCGTTTACCGCTTAATTCGCTCGTGGAAATCGAGGCAATTGCGACTCTGGAGAATTAATCGATGAAAAGAAAATATGCGATCATAGTCAATCCGATTGCCGGACATGGGAAAACCTCAAGAAGGTTACCGCTCCTTCAGGAAATTACACGAGATCAGGATGCCGATTTTGATTATTACATCACGGAATATCCATTTCACGCGGCAGAAATCGCCGATCAAATTCACGAGAAATACGACGCCGTCGTTGCTTATGGCGGAGATGGAACGGCTAATGAAGTGATGAACGGACTTGCCGGAACTCCCACGCCGTTTGGGATCATTCCGGATGGTTCAGGGAATGATTTTGCAAGATGTATCGGAGTGTCAAAAAACTTGGCACAAGCCGTGAAAACTCTCATGCAGTACGATTGTCGCCTGATGGATCTGGGAACCATCGGTGATCGGTTATTTCTGAACGGCGTCGGTATTGGTTTCGATGGATATGTCAATTACCGGAACAAGAATACAAAATTATTTCGCGGCGCTTTATCGTATTTTATTACGGTTCTGAGTAGTTTGGCTCAATGGCGCCCGATTCCAGTCCAGATCGAGATCGACGATCTGCCAGTTCCAAATAAATTTGCTTATCTTTTGGCAATTGGGAATGGTTCTTCATCCGGTGGCGGATTAAAGTTGACTCCGGATGCGGTTATTAATGATGGAAATTTCGACATTTGTCATATTCAGAATATTCCGATCTGGAAAATATTATTGAACATCGGACGTCTCAAGACCGGCACATTGGGTGTCGTTAAGGAAGTGAATATACAGAAAGGGAAAACGATTTCAGTCAAAAGTGAAGTTCCCTTGCCGATCCATTTCGACGGAGAAGTGTACGATGTCAATGCGAAGGAAGTCCGCGTTTCGATCGTTCCAAATTCTGCGATGGTAATAGGCGAGTGGAATAACTGACTCCAAACGGGTTTGAATTTAGTTGCCGGATTGTCTGATTTTATTTTCTAAAAGGCAAACAGTGAAACGCTTCTCGAAAACTCAAAGAATCTTTTTCGCAATCCTGATTTTAGCCGCATTGCCATTGAATATAATGGCTGAAGTCAAGGACTCAACGCGAGCGATTTCGCCGCGTAAGGCGTTTTTTGTTTCGATGGCATTTCCCGGTGCAGGACAAATGTATCTGAATCGTCCGCTAAAAGCGATCGGATTTGCATCTGCGGAAGTTTTTTACATTTACAAAACGATTAAATATTCACGTATTTATGGATATATTCTTGAAACAAAAAAAAACGTCGGAATCGATAACTGGAATAACATGGATGAGGCAGAAAAACGAGAAGCAGTTGATAAACAGGCTGTTGTAAATATGACAGATTTTTCACTAGAAATCAATACTTGGCGTGTTCGTGAGAAACGCAATAAGTATGCGTGGTGGTGCGCCGGTGTTTATTTTATCAGTATTTTGGATGCCTATGTCGATGCGCATTTAACAAATTTTCCAAAAAACGACGTTGACGTCAGCGCTATCGCGGATCATGAGTCTGTCGGCATGAACATTTCATTTTCGTTAGGGAAAAAGAGATGAATAATCAGAAAGAGCAATGCGGATCGCGCATCGGATTTATTCTGGCCACCGCCGGTTCGGCATCTTTCGTTGGAATTCTATGAAGAGAATCCTGTTCGTAATGATAACGACAATTCTTGTTATGATAATGCTTTCAGCCGGCGATCGTCCAATCTTGGTTCCAACGAATTCCCGCGATCCATGGTTCGGATTGGACAAACTTAAACACTTCACTTCGTCAATCTATATGACGACAACAGCCTATTACATTCAGTCAAGAATGCTCGATAAATCGCGA